>SLIW01000255.1 GCA_007135435.1 Natronomonas sp. | reverse complement strand
TGGGGACCGACGCCCAGACGATGGCCTGGATCATGGACACCTACAGCGTCCAGGAGGCCGAAACGTCGCCCGGCGTGGTGACTGGCAAACCGCCCGCGATCGGCGGTAGCGAGGGACGGGAGGAGTCGCCGGGTCGAAGCGTCGCGATCGTGGCCCGGAAGGCCCTCGAGTACGACGAGCGGCCGGTCGAGGGCGCGACGGTCGCGGTCCAGGGCTTCGGCAGCGTCGGCGCGAACGCCGCCCGGCTCCTGGACGCCTGGGGCGCCGACGTCGTCGCCGTCAGCGACGTCAACGGGGCGCTCTACGACCCCGACGGCCTCGACGTCCCGGCCATCCCCACCCACGAGGAGGAGCCCGAGGGGGTCACCACCCACGACGGCGGCGGCGAGGTGATCGGCAACGACGAGCTGCTGGCCCTGGACGTGGACCTGCTGGCGCCGTGTGCGGTCGGGAACGTGATCACCGAGGAGAACGTCGACGACGTCCGGGCGGACGTCGTCGTCGAGGGTGCCAACGGCCCGACGACGTTCGCCGCCGACGCCGTCCTCGCCGAGCGCGGCGTCCCGGTGATCCCGGACGTCCTCGCGAACGCCGGCGGCGTCACCGTCTCGTACTTCGAGTGGCTCCAGGACCGCAACCGCCGGTCGTGGTCGCTCGAGCGCGTCAACGAGGAGCTCCACGCCGAGATGGGCAAGGCCTGGGAGGCCGTCCGGGAGGCCTACGAGCGCCACCCCGACGCCACCTGGCGCGACGCCGCCTACGCCGTCGCCCTCGAGCGGCTCTCGAAGGCCCACGAGGCCCGAGGGCTCTGGCCGTAGGGCACCGGACGCTGGCCGTCGGACGCCGGATGCCGGCCGTCGGGCGCCGAACGCTGACCGTCGAGCGGAGGGCCCTCGGAGGGGCGGTCCGTCCCCAGGGACGCCGCGACGCCGGCCTGGCCCTGTCCCTGGCAGTGCTCCGCAGGGAAAGGACCGTGACCCCGGCGACCGTACGTCCGGGACGGATGACCTCGACGCGGCTCGTCCTGGTGGTCTCGCTCGTCGCGAGCCTGGCCATCGCCATCGCCAAGTTCGTCGCCTGGCTCGCCACGGGGAACGCGAGCATGCTCAGCCAGGTGTACTACTCACTGAGCGACGTGGGAAACCAGGTCCTCCTGCTGGTCGGCCTCCGGCTGAGCGAGGCCGACGCCTCGCGGAAGCACCCCTTCGGCCGCGGCAAGGAGCAGTACTTCTTCGCGTTCGTGGTCACCGTCCTGCTGTTCGGCGTCACCGGCTACGCCGCGGTGCGGGAGGGGTACGCGACGGTCGGGACGTCCGCCCGCGACGTCGACGTCACCATCAACTACGTGGTCCTGGGCGTCGCCCTCGCCTTCGAGTCGGCCGCCCTCTACAAGTCCTACCAGGCGGTCGACCAGGAGGCCGACGTCGAGGGGTTCGGATCGCTGCGGCAGACGTTCCGCCGGACCAAGGACGCCCCGCTGCTCACCGCCGCCACCGAGAACCTCGTGGCCGTCACCGGGGTGATCGTCGCCATCGTCGGCATCTACCTCACCGACCGGACCGGGAACACGATCTACGACGCCGCCGGGAGCGCGATCATCGGGCTGCTGCTCATGGGCATGGCCCTCGCGCTCGCCTGGGAGAACCGGGCGCTGCTGGTCGGCGAGGGTGTCACCCGACGCGTCCGGGCGGAGCTACTGGAGGCCATCGACGCCGTCGAGGGGGTCGACGAGGTGGTCGACCTCCGCACGATGCACCTCGGCCCAGAGGCGGTACTGGTCGCCTGCGAGGTCGACTTCGTCGGCGACCTCGACACGGCGGGGGTCGAGGTGGCCATCGATCGGGTCGAACGGGCCATCCGGGAGGTCGTCCCCGAGGCGGACCGGATCTACGTCGAAGCCGAGTCCCGCGACGTCGTGGACCTGCGAAGAGCCGACGAGGTCGGGGGACCGTCAGACGGCGAGGACCCCGACTGAACCGTGGGGCCGTGCCTGCGGGGCTGGCAGAGGGGTGCGATAGCCGGGGGTCGTGACGTGGAGGCGATACCGGCGGGTCGCACCCCGGATGCGCGTGGGGTCTCGCCACCGCTTGCCGTTCATCCTCGCGTCGTGAGCGTCGTGGCTCCCGGGTCGGTCCGCCCGCAATCTTTCGAAGGACGTCGCCCGACCACCCACCACCGGGACCTCCAGCCGCCAACTGGGCACCGCCGACCCCCCATCGTCCAGATGGGACACTGCCGTCCAGAGGAGACACCGCCATCCAGATGGGACACCGCCATCCAGATGGGACCCCTAACGGTGAGCCTGGCTCCGGGCTACCACCCGATAAGTATCGGGTCCTTTTACGTGACGTCGATCGGTTCCACCGGCGTCGGTCGACCTGAACCCGATACTTATCGGTTGTTTATAAGTCGGGTGGGGATGCTGCCCAGTGCCCATCGGCAAGCCGTCCGGTGACCCATCGGCATCACGGCACCCAGGTTCAGTTCACACGACCGTCACGATGGTGGGACACCAGCATGCACGAGCGGCGGCGGAAGATGGGCTCGAGGACGGCGAAAGAGAGTGACGACGCCCGGCCCCGGCTCAGGTGAGCTCGATCTCGTCGACGTCGAAGTGCCGCTTGGCCAGCCGGCGAGCCAGCTGGATGTTGCGTCCGCCCGTGCCGATGGCCACGCCGGTGTCGTCGCGGTCGACCTCCGCGTAGGCGACCGTCGTGTCGTTCTCGCTGACGGTGACGTTGTACACCGCCGCCGGCGCCAGCGCGTTCGCGACGAAGTCCTCGGCCGTGTCCGCGCCCTCGACGAGCTCGACGTCGCGGCCGAGCTTGCGCTCGACGCGCTTGACGTGCTTGCCGCCGGGGCCGATGGCCTTCCCCATGGTCCCCGGCGGCAGGACGTAGACGACGCGGTCGTGCTCGTCGTCGACGAGGCAGTCGGTCGCCGTCACGTCGGTCTCCTCGTCGAACAGCGCGATGAACCGGCGGGCCTCGTCCGTCAGGGTGCGACGCATTCCATGAGTACCGGTGGTGAGTGGGACGGGTCGTCGGCGTGGGTGACCGCCGACGAAGCGGTCGTGGGCACGGTCGATCGTCGACGCGCTCAGTCGTCCGTGCGGTCGGCCGCCGCCGCGATCAGTCGTCGGCGGAGCCGCCGGCGGGCTTCGAGCCCATCCGGAGGTCCACGTCACCCGTCCCGAGCTTGATCGGCTTGCCGACGATCACGTTCTCGGTGACGCCGTTGAGGTCGTCGATCTCGCCGTGGATGGCGGCGTCCAGCAGGTGGTTGACCGTCACCTCGAAGGCGGCCCGCGCCAGCACGGAGTCCTTGTTCCCCGAGATGCCGTGGCGGCCGATGGACTCGATCTCGCCGTTGTTCGTCATGATGTCCGCGACGAGCATCAGGTGACGGACGTTGACGTCGTCGAGGCCCTGCTCCTCGAGGGTGTTCATCGTCTCGTCGATGATCCGCTCGCGGGCGGCCTCGACGCCGAGGTTCCGGTAGATCTCGTGGATGTTGTTCGAGGTGGTCCGCGAGGCGTCGACGCCCTCGATGTCGAGGACGTCGCCGAACGCCGACCCCTCGGTGTAGAGGACGAACTCCTCGTCGCCGTCCGCTCCGTCCGCGGCGTCCGGCGCCTCGCGCTCCTCCTTGCGGATGACGACCCGGGAGATCTCGTCGATCCCCTTGAAGACGACGTCCCGGAGCTCCTCGACGAGCTGCAGCAGCTCGCGGTAGGAGGGCTGCTCCGGGCCGAACTCCACGACCGTCGGCTCCGGCCGGACCGTCTCGACGCCGAGGCTCGACTCGATCGTCCCGGCGATCTCCTCGGCGACCTCCTCGATGCCCTCGGCTCGGGGCCACCGCTCCTCGAGGGTCTCCTCGTTGAGGTCGATCCGGACCAGCATGTCGGCGACGTTCGTCGAAACGTCCCCGAGCGCGAGGATCCGCGTCGCCTCGATCTCCCAGACGACCTCGTGGGCACGCTCGCGCTCCTCGGCGTACTCGCCGTCGAGGTGGACCGTCATCATGGGCGTGTCGGGGGTCTTCCGGGCGTCCACCAGCTCGATGAGCCGCGGGAGCCCCTGGGTGACGTCGATCTCGGCGACGCCGGCGTAGTGGAACGTGTTCATCGTGTTGTGCGTCACGACACCCTCGGCGGTGGTGAACGTCTCGAGTCCCTCGACCGAGAGGTCGTAGACGTACTCGTGGTCGGTCTCGACCGTCTCGATCGACTCGATACGGTCCCAGACGACATCGACGTCTATACGCCCCCGACGTTCGGCTGCAGATGGGTCGACGAAAGCGCCCCCATCTGCTGCAATCGTCCGATCGAGATCGCCGAGGTCGATACGACGGTCTCTTGGATCGTATTCCCCGAACGTGGGGAGTCGGTCTTCAACTGTTAGCGACTCGGCGTTGACGGGGACGATCTCGCCCTCAACCTTCGTCACGAACGAATGCGCCTTCGTCGCCCGAATGGAGCGACCCGATTCGAGTTCGAACTGGAGCAACTCGTCGGGTGCCTCGTGTCGACTGATCTCCTCGACGGGCTTCCACGTGACCGTCTCGTCCTCGTCGAGGCTCGGCACCTCCAGATCCTCCGGCGCCAGCGCCACCTCGTGCCCCTCGAACTCTCTGGTGTCTCGGTTCTCCATCACCGCGTCGACGAGCGGGCCGATCTCGGTTACGTCAGTCTCTCCGCCTCGGCGGACGATGATCCGTTCGTCGGACGGCACGCTCATCTGCGTTCCGGGTTCGCCGATGCTCTGGGCCGAGACCGTCCCGACCGGGTCGAGCGGGTCGACCCGGGTCTGGAGGTACTGCGACTCCACCGCCTGGGTCAGCGCCTCGGCCTGCTCGGCGGTCACGCCGTCGCGGTCGGCGACGGCCGCGTAGACCTCCTCCTTGAGGCGCCGGGGGAGGTCGGTCGACTCGACGGCCGCCTCGACGTCGTCGGCGACGTCGTGGGCGGTCTCAGTCATCCGAGCCCACCTCCCCTGCGGCCGCCGAGCGCCACGACTCGCCGTGCTCCGAGAGGTTCGTCCGGGGCTCCTGGAGGCCCAGGAACTCCCGGCGGGCCGCCTCGGAGTCGAACTCCTCGTCGAGGACGCGGTCGGCGATGGCGTCGACGTCGATGTCGAACGCCTCGGACGAGGAGACGCGCACCGGCGAGGTGCCGTCCTCGCCGAACTCGAACTGGACGATCGTGTCCGAGGTGTCCCGGACCGTCCCGTCGTACTGCGTCTCGAGCTCCGAGAGTGCGTTGATGAGCCGCCGCTGCAGGTAGCCGGACTTGGAGGTCCGGACGGCGGTGTCGACGAGGCCCTCGCGGCCGCCCATCGCGTGGAAGAAGAACTCCTTCGGCGTGAGGCCGTTGCGGTAGGAGTTCTCCACGAAGCCGTGGGCGTCCGCCGAGAGGTCGTTGCGCTGGAAGTGGCTGAGCGTGCGGTCCTCGTAGCCGCGGTTGATCCGCTCGCCGCGGACCGCCTGCTGGCCGACGCAGCCGGCCATCTGCGTGAGGTTGAGCATCGAGCCCCGCGCGCCCGACTGGGCCATGACGACCGCCGGGTTCTCGTCGGTGAAGTGGGCGTCGGCGATGTCGCCCGCCGAGTCGCGGGCCTTGCCGAGCGTCTGCATGATCTTCATCTCCAGGGTCTCGTCGACCGTCCGGCCGGGCAGCGACTCGAGGTCGCCGCGGTGGTAGGTCTCGATGAGCCGCTCGACGCGCTCGTAGGCGTTCTCGATGGCCTCGGCGATCTGCTCTTCTGCCTCCCGCTCGATCGACTCGTCGTCGATGCCGATCGAGAAGCCGAAGTGCATGATGGCGCGCATCGCGAGCGTCGCCACCTCGTTGACGAACACGCGGGCGCGCGTGTTGCCGTAGACCTTGCAGATGGTGTCGACGACCTCGCCGCCGAAGGCGCCGACGGCGTTCTCGTCGACGGTGCCGGAGACGAGGACGCCGTCCTCGATGACGACCGTGTCGCCCGCCGAGGAGGTGAACTCGAGGTTGAGCCCGTCGGGGAGCAGCTCCGAGAAGATCGTCCGGCCGGTCCAGAACTCGAAGCCGTCGTCGTCGACGCCGTCGGCCTCGGGGAGCTCGTCGATGCTGGTCGCCCGCAGGAGGTCCAGCGCCTGCGTCTCGTTGAACCGCGGGTTCTCGTGGGTCAGGAGGTAGGTCCCCGAGATGTGGTCCTGGATGGCGCCGATGATGTTCTCGCCGAACCGCGGGCTCAGGATCTGCTCCTGGACGCGCATCAGCACCCGGGCCTCCGCGCGGGCCTCCTCGTTCTGCAGCGCGTGCATGTTCATCTCGTCGCCGTCGAAGTCGGCGTTGTACGGCGGACAGACGACGGTGTTCAGCCGGAAGGTCTTGTACGGCATCACCACGACCTCGTGGGCCATGATGGACATCCGGTGCAGCGACGGCTGCCGGTTGAAGATCACGATGTCGCCGTCGATGAGGTGGCGGGCGACCTCCCAGCCGGGCTCGATCTTCTCGGCCAGCTCCTCGCAGTTCTTCTCGGTCACCTTCAACCGGCGGCCGTCCGGCCGCTTGACGTAGTTGGCGCCCGGGTGGGAGGTGGGGCCGTTCGCGACGTACTGGCGGGCCTCCGAGCGGTTCCGCTCGTTGACGTTCATCGTCTGGGTCATCTCGGTCGCCACCCGCTCGGGGACGCCGACCTCGTTGAGCGACAGCGTCGGGTCCGGCGAGATGACCGTCCGCGCCGAGAAGTTCACCCGCTTGCCGGACAGCGACCCGCGGAAGCGGCCCTCCTTGCCCTTGAGCCGCTGGCTGAGGGTCTTCAGCGGCCGGCCGGAGCGGTGGCGCGCCGGCGGCGTCCCCGAGATCTCGTTGTCCATGAACGTCGTGACGTGGTACTGCAGCAGCTCCCAGAGGTCCTCGATGATGAGCTGCGGGGCGCCCGCCTCGCGGTTCTCCATGAACCGCTGGTTGATGCGGATGATGTCGACGAGCTTGTGGGTGAGGTCGTCCTCGCTGCGCTGGCCGTTGTCGAGGGTGATCGACGGCCGCGCCGTCACCGGCGGCACCGGCAGCACGGTCAGGATCATCCACTCCGGCCGCGACCGCTCGGCGTCGATGCCGAGCGTCCGGATGTCCCCGTCGGGGATGTCCTCGAACCAGTCGCGGATGTCCGACGGCATCAGCTTGTTCATGTCCTCCTCGGTGAGGTCCACCGACAGCGCCTTCTCGAGGGCCTCCCGGTCCTCGCGCTTCGGCCGGAAGTCGCCCGAGAGGATCGAGTTGATCCGGTCGAGCGCGATGCCGGTCTCCTCCGAGAGGTCCTGGGGCGCGACCGGCTCGCGGTCGACCTCCTCGTCCTCCTCGCCGGGGAGGGCGCGGCCCTCCATCGCGGCGGCGATGAGCTCGGGGTAGTCGGCGGCGAGCACCTGCTGGACCTCGTAGTAGGTGGTGGGCTTCTCGTGGTTGATGTCGTACTGCTTCTCGCCGCAGTGGGGACAGCGGTCCTTCTTCCGCGCCAGCCGGATGGCCGCCTTCGTGACGTCGTTGAGGTCCTCGCCCAGCTGTCGGGTGCGTTCGAGGCGCGAGCGGAACTCGTCCTGCTCCTCCTCGGTGAGACAGAGCCGCGAGCACGAGCGGCAGGTGCCGCGGAGCAGCCGGCGGATCAGCTTCGCGAAGCCGACGTGGATGACCGGCGCCGCGAGCTCGATGTGGCCGAAGTGGCCGTTGCACGACCCCGAGTGCTTCCCGCAGGTCTTGCACTCCAGGCCGGGGTCGATGACCCCCAGGCGGGGGTCCATCAGCCCCATGTCGATGGGGAAGCCGTCGTCGTCGTAGGTGTCGGCCGTGATGACCTTCGTGGCCGACATGTCGCGGTACTCCTCGGGGTCCATCAGCCCGAAGCTGATCGACCCGATCTCCTTGGGTGCGTGTCCGTTCATCTGATCGGGTCCTCCATCCATCGGATCGGGTCGTCGATCCGTCCGTTCGTTCGCTCTCGGTCTCCCGCCATCAGACGGCGTCCTCCAGTCGGATCCGCGGGGCGATCCCGAGCGCCTTCATCTCGTCCAGGAGGAGCTTGAACGCGTAGCTCATCTCCACCTCGTGGACGTCGGTCTCCTCGTCGCAGTTGGGGCAGTAGACCCGGCGCTGCTCGACGTTCTCGACCGCGCTCATCCCGCACTGCCCGCAGACGTGGATCCACTCGCGGTCGGACTCGTCGAGAAGCCGTTCCTTCAGCGTCATGGCCGCGCCGTGGCCGATGAAGACGTCGCGCTCCATCTCGCCGATCCGGAGGCCGCCCTCGCGGGCGCGGCCCTCGGTCGGCTGGCGGGTGAGCACCTGCACCGGCCCGCGCGAGCGGGCGTGCAGCTTGTTCGAGACCATGTGGTAGAGCTTCTGGTAGAAGATGACGCCGACGAAGATCTCCGCCTCGATCTTCTCGCCGGTGACCCCGGAGTACATGACCTCCTTGCCGTTCGACTGGAAGCCCCGGTCGACGAGCGCCTCGCGGAGCTCGTCCTCGCTCTCGCCCTGGAACGGCGTCCCGTCGACGCGCCGGCCCTCCAGCGCGCCGACCTTGCCGCCGAGCATCTCGAGGATGTGGCCGACCGTCATCCGCGAGGGGAGCGCGTGGGGGTTGAGGACCAGGTCCGGCACGACGCCGTCGCCGGTGAACGGCATGTCCTCCTGGGGCGCGAGGTGGCCGACGACGCCCTTCTGGCCGTGCCGCGAGGCGAACTTGTCGCCCAGCTCGGGCACCCGCTCGTCGCGGACCTTCACCTTCGAGAGCTTCGAGCCGTCCTCGCCCTCCATCAGCGTGACGGTGTCGACGACGCCCGACTCGCCCGAGCGCATCGTCACCGAGGTCTCGCGGCGCTTCTGCGGGGAGAGCCCGCCCATGTCGTCGGGCTCCTCGAGGAACCGCGGCGGCGACGTCTTCCCCAGCAGGACGTCGTTCTCGCCGACCGTCGTCTCCGGGTTGACCAGGCCGTCCTCGTCGAGGTGGGTGTAGGCCTCCTCGCCGCGGGCGCCCCGGACGTCGTCGTCGGGGATCTCGAAGCGGTCCTCCTGGCCGCCGGGGTAGCGGCGCTCCTCGCCCTCGTATGTCCGGAAGAAGTGCGACCGCGCGAGCGCCCGCTCGACGCTCGCCTTGTTCATCACCAGCGCGTCCTCGATGTTGAACCCCTCGTAGGACATGACCGCGACGACGAAGTTCTGCGCCGCGGGCCGGTCGTCGTAGCCGATCTGCTCGGTGGTCTGGGTCTTGACGATCGACAGCTGCGGGTAGTGCAGGAGGTGCTGGCGGGTGTCCGGGCGGATCCGGTAGTTGGCCGCCGGCAGCCCCAGCGACTGCTTGATCATCCCCGAGCCCATCGTGATCCGCGGCGACGCGTTGTGCTCGGGGTACGGGATCATCCCCGCGCCGATGCCGAACATCAGCTGGGGGTCCACCTCGAGGTGGGTGTGGTCGTCGGTCAGGTCCTCCTCGTCCACCGCGACGAGGATGTCCTCTTCCTCCTCGGCGTCGATGAACTCGACGTAGCCGCGGTCGACCAGGTCCTCGAACGCGAGGTCGCCGTCCCGGACGGCCTCCAGCTCCTCGTCCGAGAGGAGCGGCTCGCCCCCCTCGACGACGAGCAGCGGCCGGCGGGCGCGGCCCGCGTCGGCGTTGACGATGACCTCGTCGGTGCGGTCGCGCACCGAGACGTTCACCATCTCGTCGATCTCGCCGCGGCGCCGCGCCTCACGGATGTCGTCGGCGAGCTTGTGCGGCTCCGCGTGGGTGCCGATGAGGCTCCCGTTCACGTACACCTTGGCGTCTCGTCCCTTGCTCATCGTCGGTACCCCCTGTCGGTCGGGTGTCGGTCTGTCGTCATCGTGTGTCGGTCACTGGTCCTGGTGGTTCGCGTCCGGCTCGCGGCGATACGTCGGGGCGGTTCTGCCTCCACCTCGCTCGGCGAACCCGGCTCCGCTCCATTCGGCGAACCCGGCTCCGCTCCGCTCCCTGTGCCAGCCTCCGCTTCGCTCCCTGTGCCAGCCTCCGCTTCGCTCCCCGTGCCCGTCTCCGCCCCGCTCCCCGTCCCGGTCTCGCGTGGGTGGTGCGTGCGGATCACGGTCAGTCGTCCGCCGTGCGGGTCTCCACCGTCTCGATCCCCGGGATGCCCTCGACGCCCATGGTGGCGAGCTCGCGCTTCAGCCCGCGTTCGTCCTCGACGTTCTGGGAGAGCTCCATCGCCTGGGCGAAGTTCTTCACCAGCCCACAGTTCGGCCCCTCGGGCGTCTCCGAGGGACAGATCCGGCCCCACTGGGTCGCGTGGAGGTCCCGCGCCTCGAAGTGCGGCTGCGAGCGGGACAGTGGCGAGCGCAGCCGGCGCAGGTGGCTCAGCACGCCCATGTAGTCGGTCCGGTCGACGAGCTGGCTCACGCCGGAGCGGCCGCCCACCCAGTTGCCCGTCGCGATGGGGTGCTCAAGGCGCTCGGTCAGCACGTCCGAGCGGACCACCGTGTTCACCGACAGCTGCCGGTTGCGCATGTTGGCCCGCTCGAGCTGGTACTTCACGTCGCGCGAGAGCTTGTTCAGGGCGGTCCGGAAGAGGTCCTTCATCAGGTCGCCCGAGACCTTCAGGCGCTTGTTGGCGTAGTGGTCCTTGTCGTCGGACTCCCGGCGGCCCAGCGCGAGTTCGAAGCACGCCTCCGCCATCCGACAGAGGTAGACCGCCTTGTTCATCCTGACCTCCTCGTCCGGGACGCCCTCCTCGTGGAGGTGCGGGAGCAGGTACCGGTCGATGACGTAGTTGGCGCGCTTGAGCTGGTAGTTCTTCCCCTGGCCGGCGGCGACGCGCTGGCCCAGGTTCTCGATCGCCTCGTTGGTCGTCTGGACCTCCGCTGCCTCCAGGTTCTCGAGCATGAACTTCACGATCTCGGGGTCGTCGGAGACCCGGTGGACGATCTCCTCGTCGGACTCCAGCCCGAGCGCCCGGACGAGCGTCACGAAGTTGATCGAGCCCGACACCGAGGGGAACGACACCTCGAGGATGCCGCTGCGGTTCCGCTCGCAGAGCACCAGCGCCCGGTAGCCCCGGCGCTGCGAGAACGTCTTCGCGATCTGGATCTCGTCGCCGTATTTCGTGTCGTACTCGGCGAGGATCTTGTTCGGTGCCAGGTCCTCGCTCGTCATCAGGACCCGCTCGGAGCCGTTGACGATGAAGTAGCCGCCGGGGTCGGCGGGGTCCTCGCCGATCTCGATGAGCTCGTCGCGGGTGAAGTCCGCGATGTTGCACTTGTTGGAACCGACCATGATCGGCATCCGGCCGACCTTCGTCTCCGACTGGTCGACGATGTGTTCTTCCTCCTCCTCGCCGCCGCGGACGATGGTCATCTCCATGAACACCGGCGCCGAGTAGGTGATGTTGCGGAGCCGCGCCTCCTGGGGGTACAGGAGCTCCTCGGAGCCGTCGGCCTCGCGGACGCGGGGGGTCACGATACGGACGTTCCCGAGGTCGACGCGGACCGGCTCCTGGCCCTCCTTGTCGCCGATGTCGGTGTCGATGCTCTCCTTCTCGTCGACGACCTCCTGCATCCCCCGCTCGAGGAAGTTGTTGAACGACCGGAAGTGGTGCTCGGCGAGGCGGTCGCGCGAGAAGTACTCCCGGGAGATGGCGCGACGCGTCTGCCGGTTCATGCTCCCACCGGGGACATGTTAACCACCCGCGTCATTCTACCACCAGTCTGTACACGATCGCCCGATCGGTCGTCCGCGAGTCCCGGACGATCTTCACCACGTCGCCCACCTCCGCCCCGTCGGGCAAGGCGGGGTCGCGGCGGGTTATCTTCGGCAGGTCTGTGCGTTCGACGTCGTACTCCGCGAGCACGTCCTCGACCGTCTCCTCGTCGAGGACCGTGTGCTCCGGAACCAGGGTGTGTTGGCTTACGTCTACCATGTCTTGGGCTGGCCGGATGGAGAAGTTGGCACGAGATACTACAGACGCGTATCAGCCCGAGGGATTTAACAGTTGTCAAATCGGACGGCCAGGGCTACCCGTGCCGCCCCTCGTGCGGCACGCGACTGCTCGACGTGCGTCCGTTGGTCGGCATGTGACAAAAAGCCTCCCCCCGACCTTTTTCTTCGTCGGGTTCGCTGGGCGCGCCCCAGAGTGGTCTGCGCAAACTCCATGACGGTAGCGTTTACTGGCATGATTCACCGATACTGTGGTCGGATCAGGAGAGGCACTGTCCTGCAGGTACGCTAACGGTCTGCACGATAAACGCCGCTGCTCCGCTGTGGGACGAGCAGGGA
>SLIW01000523.1 GCA_007135435.1 Natronomonas sp. | reverse complement strand
CGGCGAACGGACAGCGACCGTCGGCGAACGGACAGCGACCGTCGGCGAACGGACAGCGACCGTCGGCGAACGGACGGCAAGCGGCGAAGAACGGACGGCAAGCAGCGAAGAACGGACAACGATCCACGACGACCGTTGAGGCGACTCCTCGTCGACGAGCGGGGCATCGAGGGCCTCCCGGTCCGGCTGGTCATCGCGCTCGTCGTCGGGGTGGCCAGTCTCTCGATCATGATGAGCATGCTCTCGGGCATCTCCGGGCTCGCCGTGACCGAGCTCGACGTGCGACCGGACCCCGAGGTGGTCACCCCCGGCAACCAGACCGTCGCGGTCGAGGTGATCGACCCCGACGGCCGGCCGGTGGCGGACGCGACCGTCATCGCCCGCGCGGGCTCGGCGCGGCTGGACGGCGTCGAGACCGCCTCAACCGGCGACGACGGCGTCGCCGAGCTCGAGCTCTCGCCCGAGCTCGCGCCGAACCAGCGAGACGGCACCATCGAGTTCGACGTCAAGCCCCCGGCCGGGAGCGAGTACGTCGACGAGCGGGAGAATACGGCGCTGCTCGTGGTCCAGGAGTGACCGCCGGGTCAGAACCGTCCGCCCCGACGGTCGAAGCGACCCGGACCGTCTGGGCCGCCGGTGCCCTCGATGCCGTCCCAGTCGATCCAGGACTGCTCCCAGCCCTTCCGGCGCTCGGCCGCCCGGCGGGCGTGCTCTCGGTCCTCGCGGCGGGTCCGGTTGCGCTCGACGACGGCCGCCTGCTCGCCCTCGACGAGCATCGGCCGGAAGGCGACGGTGCCGAACCCCGCGACCGTCTCGCCGTCCTCGACCGCCACGAGCTCCTGGGCGCCGTGGCCCACCGGCGCGACCAGCCGACCACCGGTGGTCAGCTGCTCGAGGAGCGCTCGCGGCGGCTCGACGACCGCCGCCTCGACGAGGATGCGGTCGTACGGGGCGTAGCCGGGGAGGCCGCCGACGCCGTCGCGACGGTCGACCAAGACGCCCCCGTAGCCGGCGGCTGCCAGGTTGGATCTGGCATCGTAGACGAGCCGGCGGTCGATGTCCACCGCGTGGACGTTGGCCTCCCCGGCGATCTCGGCGGCGACGGCCGCCGTGTACCCGACGCCGCAGCCGACGACCAGGACGTCGTCGCCGGGGCGGACCGCCAGCGCCTCGAGCAGTCGACCGGCGGCGCTCGGCGAGAGCACCCGCGTGCCGAGCCGCTCGAAGGAGCGGTCGGCGTAGGCGGCCGACTCGTCCGCGACGAACGGCTCGCGGGGGACCTCGCGCATCGCGACGCTCACGCGCTCGGTGCTCACGACGGCCTTGGCCTCGTGCTCGAGGCTGTCGACCATGTCGTCTCGGAGCACCGCCGGATCCATATCTCGGGTCGGTACTCCAGCCTAATGAATCGAGCGGCCGACCCCCGTTGGAATCCGGGCACTGTACCGCGGTTCGACGGTCGTCGAGTCCGCCGCGGTCAGTCTCCGCCACCCTGCATCTCGACGAATCTGACGCCGCCGTGGCGCTCCCGCTCGAGGCCGGCCTCGGTCTTCGTCGCCCGCACCAGCGTCTGTCTGCCCCGACCGATCGGGGCGACGATCCGCCCGCCGACGCGGAGCTGGTCGACGACCGCCTCCGGGAGCGACGGCGCGGCGCAGGTGAGGTACGCCGCGTCGTAGGGAGCGGGCCCCTCCCAGCCCTCGTTGCCGTCGCCGACGCGGATCGACACCTCCTCGTAGCCGAGGTCCGCGAGCGTCCCGCGGGCCCGCCGGGCGAGCTCCTCGACGTACTCGACGCTGTAGACGTTCCCGTCGCCGACCAGCTCCGCGGTCACGGCGGCGTGGTAGCCGCAGCCCGTGCCGATCTCGAGCACCTCCTCGCCCTCCTCGAGCGCCAGGAGGTCGCACATGATCCCCACCATGTGCGGCGCCGAGATGGTCTGGCCGGCGCCGATCGGGAGCGGCCGATCGGCGTACGCCGCCTCCCGTCGGCCCTCGGGGACGAACTCGTGTCTGGGTACCTCTCGCATGGCCTCCAGCGTCGCCTCGTCGTCGATCCGACCGCGGGCCGAGAGCGAGTCGACCAGCCGCTCGCGCTGGCTCCGGAAGTCGTCGTCCCCCACGGCGTCCGCGTCTGCGTCGGCGTCCGCGTCTGCGTCGGCGTCGCCACCGGCGTCACGCCACCAGAACATGGCTCGCGGTCACCACCCCGACCAGGCACGCCTCCGGGACGTCTCGTCGCGGGCGTACACCCGCTTGAGGTCCTTCGCCTGTGCGGCGTCGCCGGGGTGGTCGAACCCCTCGCGGTCGTAACCGGTCGCGTCCTCCCGGACCAGGAGCCGCTCGACGGTGAACGACTCGCCGCCGTAGTCGTGGGTCTCGCCGACGACGAACGCCTCGTCGCCCGGCACCTGGATCTTCACGCTCCGCGTCTCGTCGTGGCCGCCGTCCCGTGGGTGCAGCGTCAGGTTGACCGCGACGTTGCCGACCGCCCGCGCCCAGATGGTCTCGACGTCATCGACGGGAGCGGCCTCGGCCCGAACGTCGTCGGGCAGCTCGAGGGAGGTGACCCGGGCGGTGAGGATGGCCTCCTCGGTGTCGACGAGGAACTCGTCGCCGGTCGACAGCTCCTCGTCGGGCGGGAACGGGACCCGCGCCTCCGTGGACTCGTCCTCCTGGGAGACGATGACCCGCCGCTCGACGGTCGTCTCCTCCTCGATGGTCGTCTTGTGGACGTGGCCGCAGTCGGCACACCGGACCGTCACGCCGCCGCCACGGTTGAGCACCTCGTGGGCGGTCTCCGCCGCGGGCGAGCAGGACGGACACCGGACCGCGACGCGCTGGTGACTCATGGGGCGGTAGTTGACGGTCGCGACGTATAAGTGCGCGGCTCCGACGGTCTCGACGTCCGCCGCAACGGCTCCAGGGGCCGGCGTTCCGGGCTGCGCAGGACGACCCGCGGGATGAAAGCGCTGTCGGCTCGCCACTATCGATGCCCGCTCGCGGCTACCGCCGTTCGACCGTCGGGAGGTCGACGACCTCCCCGTCTCACGGCCTACCGCCGTTCGACACGAGGAAGTTCCACTTCCTCGCCGTCCGCATACACCGTCGGCTCCCGCAGGATGCCGTCCATGTGGATCGGCGCCTCGGTGTCGCCGCCGATGCCCGCGTCGTCGCCGAGCGCGATGTGGACCGTCCCGG
>SLIW01000069.1 GCA_007135435.1 Natronomonas sp. | reverse complement strand
CTACTTCGGGCGCGACCTCAGAGACGGCCTGACGCGGGACCTCTGAGCTGTTCTGACGCGGGATCGTTGACCTGTTCCGACGCGGGACCGCTGAACTGTTCCGACGCGGGACCTCTGAGCTGTTCTGACGCGGGACCGCTGAACTGTTCCGACGCGGGACCGCTGAACTGTTCCGACGCGGGACCGCTGAACTGTTCCGACGCGGGACCGCTGACGCCGACCCGAGGGCACCGTACCGGGTGCGGGGTTGAAACCGGCGGCACGGGACTGCTCGGAGCCGGGTACCACAAGAGATAATAAACGGTCACGCAAAGCGACGACCACATGGTAGACGAGATAGACAAGATCGGGGCGGCGGGGATGTTCGCCTTCGCGGTGATGTTCGGCGCCTTCTTCGGGTTCGTCCTCACGTTCGGCGACCTGATGGGCGCGGTCCTCGGGGTGGTCGTCTTCGTCGTGATCGCCGCGATCTACGTCTTCAAGTTCTCGGACGTCCCCCCGGACGAGTCGGACACCCACGCGCACTGACGGCCCGATCGCGACGCGAAACGCTCGTTCTCCCGGAAGTCATCCCAGCAGCCGGAGGCTCCACCACGGACGGATCGTCGGGTCAGTCCCGAATCACTCGATACCGAGGTCGGACAGCCACGTACCGACCGACCGGCCCTCCCATGGCTCGCAGAGGAGCCCCTTGGCGCACTCACTCGCGTGCCTCGGGGGCGAGCCGCCAGCGGTCGCCGTCGCGTTCGACGACCCCGTGGGCCGCCAGGCCCGCGAGGGCGTCGGCGACGACCTCCGGCGGGGCCTCCACGCGGCGGCTCAGCCGCTCGGCCGTGGCGGGCTCCTGGGCGAGCCCCCGCAGCAGCTCGGCGTAGAACCGCCCGTCGACGCCCTCGAAGTGGGCGCTGATCTCGTCGAGCGTCCCCGTCAGGCGACCCTGGACCCACCGCTGGGCCATCGACAGCTCGTTCTCGAGGCGCTCGAGCCGCCGGAGGTCGGCCGCCAGGGCCGCCAGCCCCCGGTCGTCGGTGGCGCCGAGGTCGAACGCCTGCGGGAGCCTCCCGTCCGCCGCAGCGTCCGTCCCCCCATTTGCTTCACCGGCGGTTTCCGCGTCACTCGCCGCCGCCGTATCATCCGCCGTTTCCGCCTTCGCGTCGGCCGCCGTTTCCGCATCCGCCTCGGCGTCCGCCGGGGACGCCGAACTGTCCACCGGTTCGTCGGCGGAATCTTCGGCGAGTTCGGCCCCGACCTCGTCCGTTGCGTCGTCGAGGGACTCGTCCGCCGCCTGCTCGCCCCGTTCGACGTTGAGCGAGACGTACCGCCAGGAGGTGATGTCGAGGTTCGGCGACGCCGAGTAGGCGCTCTTGGTCCCGAAGTCGTACGGCGAGACGTTCACCTCCAGGCGGAGGTTCCGGGCGATCGAGAAGTACTTCCGGCGCCCGTCGTCGACGTGCGACTCGACGAGGCCGGCCTCCTCGAGCTTCCGGAGGTGGTCGATGACGGCCTTCGGGCTCACCCCCAGGTACTCGCTGATCTCGGTGACGTAGCAGGGTCGCCGAGCGAGCAGCCGCAGGATGCGCCTGCGGTTCTCGTTGCCCAGGAGGTCCAGAAGTGCCGCGGAGTCCATTACGGGTTGCTTCGGACCGAGACGAAAAAAGGGTGACGTGCGCCGTCGCCAGGCTCATTCAAGACAGATCGGCACAGCTCGGCCTCGAGGAGCGCGCTCGCGACGATAGAAGTGGTGGCGTCAGCGGTCGGGGCTACGACTCTTCGTCATCGTCGTCCGAGTCGACCTCGGCTGTCTCTACGTCCCCATCGTCGTCCGGAGGTCCACCGTCGCCCTGTCCCGGGAAGCCGTCGTCAGAATCGTCCAGGCCAGGTGCGCCCGCGCCGGGGTGATCGCCGTCGTCGTGCGGTGTGCCGACGAGCCCTCGGGCGAGCTCGGCGATATCGGGGCCGGCGAGCTCGCTGGCGTTCGTCCGGAGCGTCTCGAGGTTCTCGGTGTCCAGCCCAGCCGCCTCGGCGGCCTGCTGGGTGCCGTTGACGGACCGCTCGAGGTTCGCGGCGCCGACGCTCACGCCGGTCGCCTTGGCCTGGTTCGCGACCGCCGGGTGCTCGTCGGCGTCGATGCTCGCGCGCAGGGCGTCGAGCCGCTGGTGGCGCTCCTCCAGGCGGGCTTCGCGCTCGGTGAGGAGTTCTTCCTGCTTCGTCTCGTTGCCCGCGGCGTTCGCCATCGCCGCGCCGAACATCCCGTCGTCGACGTCGCTCTCGGCGTCCTTCGCGCTGGCCTGCATGAACGAGGATATCTCGGCGCCCATGGAGGCGTTCTCCTGAGCCTGGTCGTCCTCGTCCGCAGCGACGTCTGCGGCGACGCCCCCCGCCGCGGCCCCGACCAACACGACGGCCGCCAGGAGCAGCCCGACGTATACGGCAGTCCGTCTCATTATCGGGTAGTCACACCCCATCCCCTGTAAACTCCCACCTCCGTTTGGTCCGTTCACGAACCCTCGAAACCTTCTCAGATCGTCCAATAGGGTTTATCGAGGGACGAGAGGCCGTATCGCCCGATGGAAGTGTGTCCCGCGCTAGCGCCCCACAGCCTCGTTATCCCCATATTCTCCGGCGAAACCGTCATCGAGCAACCACGGCAGGAGGCCGAGATAACCCCCGATTGTATCGTTTCGGCGAGGATACAACGTCACGTTTCGCCGGAAGAGCAACGACAGAACACCCCGGCTATGTTGGATGATAGACGACACGATTTTCGAGTGTACCGTGACAGGGGGCCATCGGACGCGGCGATTGAACGCCGTCGATGCAGCCATCGGGCGTTCGACGGAGTCCGCTGATAGCACGACACCAAAAACGCACCGGCCAACGTTTATGTGTGCGAACGGCCCACACACAGACAGCGGCATGTTCGAACCGTTCTCGAGCGGCTATTACCTGGGGCGGCTCTACGTCGAGCCCCACGACGGCGAGTCGGCGGTGATGCACCGCGAACAGCACGAGCGGGTGAACGACCAGCTCTACGAGGACCGCGAGGGCCCGCTGGTGATGAAGATCGGGTCGACCCACGTCCAGGTCCACGGCGCCGACGGGGTGCCCGGACGGACGGTGGCGCTCCCGGAACCGGTCCTCCCCGCGGCGGGGGTGGACAACCCGCCCGCGCTCCGGGAGGTACTGCTGGCCAAGGCCGACCG
>SLIW01000438.1 GCA_007135435.1 Natronomonas sp. | reverse complement strand
TCATCTCCGGCCGGATGGTCCAGGCGAACAGCGCCGTCGTCCGGTCCGGGAGGCCATAGAGGATGAGGAACGCCACGAGCAACACCGGGGCGATGATTCCGCCGACGATGCGGGTCGCGGGCAGGATCCGATCGTCCTTGAGTGACGAGGGCTCCGCCCCGACCACGAGGCGCCTGACGGTGCTCATCGGTCTCGCCCCGACAGGTGGCCCGGCTCCCGGCTGTCGTCGTGGATAGCCCGGCAGGCACGTCCCCGGGTTCGGGATGACGACGCCGTTCCCGCGGCGGAATCAGCGGCGGAACATCCAGCCCCCCGTCTATCGGCTTCGGTGATCGTGTGGTGATATCTCGGTGACTTCATGGTTCGGAAATCTCGGCGTGGGCTGGGGAAGGGGTAGCCGTTGGATGGGGGGCTGCAAAACCCTTTTGGTAACGTTTGACACGAGGGGGCATCCACCGCTGGCCCCCGGCCGTTCCCGTACAGGCCGGTCCGGGCCATCGTTCCGTTGATCCGAAACCCCGGGTGGGTGATGACACTGGCGCCCAAGCTTCGAACGGAGGGCCTCCACCGGCCGACCGGCCGCACCTGACTGGTCGACAACGCGAAGGCGGTACGGGAGCTCGGTGTGACCCATCGCCCCCTCGACGACGGACTCGGTTCGTACCTCGAGTGGGAACGGGCCCAGCTCGATGCGTCGTGACGATCGACGGTGGTGTCGGAGGACGGCACTGCTCCAGCCAGGCCGCTGCGCACATTTATCGTCGCTTCGACGGTAGCCGTCACCGATGGGGACGATCACATTTGGCCGCCGACTCGTCGAGGGGAGACCGACCGGGCCGGGGGTGACGGTCGACGCGGACGGTCCGACCGCTGCGCTCCTGGCCGAGCGGTCGAGCCCGGTCATCTCGAACCCGGTCGTCGGTGAGTGGGCGGTCGCCCTCCGCGAACCGGAGGTGGACGACGGCGCGAGCGACCGCGGCCTCGGGATCTACAGCGCCGGCAACACGGGCCCTCCGGAGCACTTCCACCCCGATAACACGGAGCGCTTCGAGGTGGTCGAGGGGACGTTCGTGTTCACCGTCGAGGGCGAGGACCGCGAACTCGCGACCGGTGACGAGATCACCGTGGATCCGCGGACGGCCCACACCTTCCGGAACGAGACGGACTCGTTCGCCGTCTGCCTCGTCGAGCTGCGACCGCCTGGTGCGGTCGGGGACGTCCTCGCGACGCTCGCGGGGCTCGCCCACGACGGGAAGCTCACGCGGAGCGGTCGACCGCGGCCCCTGCAGGGGATCGTCATGGCGGCGGACCTCGCGAACGACACGGTCTTCACGTCACCGCCGCCGCCGATCCAGCGGGCCACGGCGTCGCTCCTGGCGCCGATCGCCCGCCGCGCGGGATACCGGGCGACCTACCCGGAGTACCTCGAGGACGTCTTCTGGGAAGCGCGAGTCGAGCAGCCGCCGTGACGTGGGCGCGAGACACGCAGATGGCCGGCTGACCGATCGACCGGTAACCACAACACAGAAATCGCGCGCCGGAGGATTCGTGGACAGGTAGCCCAGGCTGGTCACCCACCGATCGCGAGGCCAGCCACCGACCCACCACTCAACCAACTCATGTATGGTCTGGCGGAGCGGGAACTCCGATTCGCGCTCGTCATCAGCTCGTCGCACTTCGCCCAGCACGTCTACTACCGGGTCCTCCCGCCGCTGATCCCGGTACTCGCGGTCGCCCTGGAGTACCCATTGTGGCAGCTCGGCCTCCTGATCACGGTGTACTCGCTCGGGATGGGCGTCGCCCAGGCGCCGCTGGGCGTCGTCTCCGACCGCGTCGATCGGCTCTACCTCCTCCCGACCGGCCTCGCCCTCTCGGGTGCCGCGTACGTACTGTTCGCCGTCGCGCCCGTCCTCGGCGCGCCGGTCCCGTCGCTCGCGCTCGCCGGACAGCTCTTCGAGGGCGGGTTCCTCGTCATGTGCCTCGCGATGGTGTTCGTCGGCGTCGGCCTGTCGGTGGTCCACCCGGTCGGCTACCCGATGATCACCGACAACGTCCGCGACACCCACAAGGGGAAGGTCCTCGGGGTCTTCGGCGCGTCCTCGAAGCTCGGCGACGCCGCCGCCCCGGCGATCATCGCCGGGCTGATCCTGGTCCTCGCCTGGGAGGAGATCGTCCTCCTGTTCGGCGTCGCGGGCGTCCTGTACGGCGTCGCGCTCTTCGCCGTCCTCCGGACCGACGCCTACGAGACGGTCCCCTCGGGCCGCCGGGGAGGTACGGACGACGAGGGGGCCGACGGGCGCTCGACCGGGGATCGCCGGACGTACCTCTACCCGATGGTGGCCGTCTACTGCTTCTTCATCTTCTCGGGCCTCGCCGCCCACGCCCTCAACGCGTTCCTCCCGGCGTTCCTCGTCGCCGTCTACGGCTACTCGTTCGAGCTGGCCGGCGTCCACGTCGGCGCCGAGTCGGTGGCGAACGTCTACTTCGCGCTCCTGCTCGTCGCGGGCGCCGTCACGCAGCTGTTCCTCGGCGGACTGGCGGACGCCTTCGACCCGCGACGCGTCCTCCTGGCCTGCATGGCCGTCGCGGTCGCCGGCATGGTCGTCCTCGCCAGCGTCCCCCTCCACCCGCTCCTGCTCGTCGTCGTCATCGTCGTCCTCGGGACCGGGCTCTACGGCGTCAACCCCGCCCGTGACGCGCTCATCAGCGACCTGTCGCCGGCCACCCACGAGGGCCGGACCTTCGGCTACGTCTTCACCGCCGTCCAGCTCACCGGCGCGCCGCTGCCGACCGTCATCGGGTACCTCCTCGAGACGGTCGGGATGCGGGCCGGGTAATATAATTTCATCGGGATGTGGCGCTCTGTCTGTTACCACATCATGGAAAGCCAGCGCGATACTGCGCCCGACTTCAAACAATCGCTCTTTCTCCATCAAAGCGTGCGGTTCATAAACCAAGGTATGCCGAACATGCATATCATTGTCTTCCCGAGCAAGCCATCCCCCAAAGCGTGTCTCCATAATCCCTCCACTTATAGTTCTTCTCGGTATCGCGGGTTCGCGCTGTTTCAAAGCCCCCGAATAGAGAGACTCCATGGCCCAGGGAAGTCCACGATAGTCATGCCGTATGCGATATCCACCGTGGAAATCCCAACTGTAATCTGCCCGGCAACCGGTGTCTTTCCTCATCGCGGCTTTGAGTTTGTCG
>SLIW01000031.1 GCA_007135435.1 Natronomonas sp. | reverse complement strand
TCCGCCGTCTCGGTCCTTCAGCCGCCGTCTCGGTCCTTCAACCGCCGTCTCGGTCCTTCAACCGCCGTCTCGGTCCTTCATCGCCGTTTCGGCCGTTCATTCGTCGTCTCGACCGGCTTCGAACCGTCGAAAAGGGTATGTGTACGTACCGGTTACTTACGTGCGATGTGGTGACAATGTACAACACCATCCTGGTCCCGACGGACGGGTCGGCGGGCATGGGCCGAGTCATCGACCATGCCTCGGCGCTGGCCCGCGTCCACGGGGCCTCGTTGCACCTACTCTACGTCGTCAACACGGCGAGCTTCGCGAACCTGCCGATGGAGACGTCCTGGGAGAGCGTCACCTCGATGCTCCGCGAGGAGGGCGAGACGGCGCTCAGGGACGCCGAGGCCCGCGCCGACCTGGAGGGGACCGTCACGGCGATGGCCGAGGGCCCGCCGAGCCGCGAGATCGTGTCCTACGCCCGCGACGAGGGCTGCGACCTCATCCTGATGGGCACCCACGGCCGGGGCGGACTGAATCGCCTGCTGCTCGGCAGCGTCGCCGAGCGGGTCGTCCGCGCATCCGACGTCCCAGTCATGACGGTCCGCGTCGGGGACACAGAGGAGTCCCCCGTCGAGACCGAGGATTCCGTCGAGGTGGTGGACCAGCACACCGAGGGGACCGAGGGGACCGACGAGACCGACGAGGCACCCGGGGACGCCGAGGCCGCCCTCGAGGAGGACCCGAAACCGGGGAGCGTCGACCCGTCCGTCTCCGAGGTCCTGAAGTAGGCGACGACGTTCCTGATCACGATCCTGCGATCGGGACCGTGGTGGGATCAGGCGGGTCGCAGGTGCTCGCAGTCACCGGCGGAGACCCGTCGTTCTCCCGTGTCCGTCTGGACCACGAGCGTCCCGGGGTGTTCGACGGCGACGGCCTCCCCGACGATGGTCTCGACCGGGGTCTCCACGCGCACACGGCGCCCGAGCGTGAGCGAGAGCGATCGCCACCGTGGGAGCACGCTGTCGGGGTCCGCCCGGAGTTCGTCGAACCGGTCCAGGACGTCGCAGGTCAGTGCCGCCCGCTCGACGTCGCCGACCTCGGCCCGTAGCGTCGTGGCAGTGCGGGGGACGGCCCCGGCGTCCACGTTCGCGTTGATCCCGATCCCGACGACGACCCACGAGACCCGGTCCGCCTCGCCCTCCATCTCGGTCAGGATCCCCACGAGCTTCCGCCCCTCGCCGGAGAGGACGTCGTTCGGCCACTTGATCCCGGCGTCGACGCCGACGGACCGGAGGGCCTCGGCCGTCGCGACGGCGGCGGCGAGCGTGTAGATCGGCACGTGCGCCGGTGGGAGGGCCGGTCGACAGACCACGCTGAACCAGATGCCGCCAGAGGGGGAGGCCCAACGGCGGTCCAGGCGACCACGGCCCCCGGTCTGCTCGTCGGCGAGGACGACGACGTCGGTGGCCCCCGCGTCGGCGAGTTCGCGCGCGCGGTCGTTCGTGCTGGCGATGCTGTCGTGGTACTCCACGCTGAAGGGCGCCTCGAGGCAGAACTCGACGGCCTCGGCGCCGAACTCCGGGACGGACACGAGGCGGTACCCCCCGTCGTCGCTGTCGATCTCGAAGCCAGCCTCGCGGAGCGCCTCCACGTGCTTCCAGATCGCGGCCCGGGACACCCCGAGGTCGTCGGCCAGCTCCGGCCCCGACATCGGGCCGTCGGCAAGCGCCGACAGGACGCCCCGTCGCGTCTCCTGCATGTCCGTGTCTCGGCGGCGCCCCGTAGAAAACGTCTCGGTCGATGAGCTCGAGCGGGACCAGCTCCGATACGGTCACCGTGGATGGCACGGGACGCCAGAGAGCCGCCACCTACCGTAGTGGCGGCGCTCCGAGGCTCACTCCGTCGCCGCCTGGATGCGCTGGGCGATCTCGAGCGCGCGGATGCCGTCCTCGCCGGTGACCTCGGGTTCGGCGCCCGTCCGGACGTTCTCGGCGAACGACGACAGCTCCTTCTTCAGCGGTTCGCCGTTGTCGACGGTCGGTCGCTCGACGACCGTCTCGCTCCGGAAGCGGATTCCGCCGTTCGTCGAGACGTACTCCGGGTGGGTCCGCCGGGTGATGGTGACGTCCTGTGAGGTGTAGTCGACGTCGACCCGGCAGTCCTCGGCGGTCATGGAGAGCTTGCGGACCTTCTTGGGGGTGATGCGGCTCGCGGTGAGGGTCGCGACGACGCCGCTCTCGAAGGTGAGCGCCGTCGTCACGTACTCGCCGTCGGCCGTCCCGGTCGCCTCGAGGTCGACGACCTCCTCCTCGATCAGCGACAGCGCGACGTCGATGTCGTGGATCATCAGGTCCATGACGACGCCGTCGTCGCCGTCCCGGTCGACCGGCGGCCCCAGACGCTGGGCCTCCATGGCGATGACGTCGAGCTCGTCGGCGAAGTCGGCGACCGCCCGCACCGCGGGGTTGAACCGCTCGATGTGGCCGACCTGCAGCGTCACGCCGGCTTTCTCAGCGGCCTCGACGATGGCGCGACCGTCCTCGATGGTGGGGGCGAGCGGTTTCTCGACGAGGACGCCAGCGCCGGCCTGGATCGCATGCTCGGTGATCTCGCGGTGGAACGGCGTCGGCACCACGATCGACACGGCCTCGGCGGCCTCGACGAGGTCGTCGAGCGGCATCGGCTCCGTCCCGTGCTCGTCGGCGACCCCCCTCGCGCGGTCGTCGTCCACGTCGTAGACGCCCACCAGGTCCGTGTCCGGGAGCTCCCGGTAGACCCGCGCGTGGTGGCGGCCCATGCTCCCGACGCCGATCACGCCGACCGGGATCATCGGTCCACCTCCGCCTCCATCTCGGGAGGGTCGGCGGCCGCGTCTCCCGTGGTGCCATCCGACGCCGCGGTATCGGACGCCGCGGTATCGGACGCCCCGTTCGTCGTGGCGACGCTCGCGTCCGACGGACCGTCCACGAAGGCGACCACGCTGTCGACGACCCGCTGGACGTCGTCGTCGTCGAGTCCGGGGTGGACTGGCAACGACAGGACCGCTGCGGCGGCCGCCTCGGCCTCCGGGAACGGACCGCGGTCGATCCCGTCGTCCGCGTACGCCGGCTGCTCGTGCAGCGGCGTCGGGTAGTAGATGGCGGAGTCGATCCCGTCGTCGTCCAGGTGCGACTGGAGCGCGTCACGGTCCACGCCGGTACAGCGAACCGTGTACTGGTGGTAGCTGT
>SLIW01000158.1 GCA_007135435.1 Natronomonas sp. | reverse complement strand
GAAGTCGAAGGGGCTCATCGTCGACCCGCACGAGGCGATCGAGGAGTACGGCCGTGACGTGATGCGCCTGCTCGTGTTGAGCCACAACCCACAGGGCGAGGACATGCGCGTCTCGTTCGACCAGATGGACGCCCTCGAACGCCAGCTGCGCACCCTCTGGAACGTGGTCAAGTTCCCGTTGCCCTACATGCGTCTGGACGCGTTCGATCCGGCGAAAACGGACCTCGAGGCCGTCGACGACGACCTCGAACTCGTCGACGAGTGGGTGCTCGCCCGACTGCAGTCGACGAAGGCGGAGATGTCGGCCGCATTCGACGCGTACCGCCAGGACCGGGCGATCGACGCCCTGCTCTCGTTCGTCGTCGAGGACGTCTCCCGATTCTACGTCCAGGCGGTCCGCGAGCGAATGTGGGACGAAGCCGACAGCCCGTCGAAGCGGGCCGCCTACGCGACGATCTACCGCGTGCTCGAGGAGGTCGCCGTCCTGCTCGCGCCCGTCGCCCCCTTCGTCAGCGAGGAGGTATACGGCGTGCTCACCGGCGACCGCGGGTTCGACACGGTCCACATGGAAGACTGGCCGTCGGTCGACGAAGCCTGGGCGGACGAGGCGCTCGAAGCCGACGTCGCCCTCCTGCGCGCGGTCGAGGAGGCCGGCGCGAACGCCCGCCAGCAGGCAGGCCGGAAGCTGCGCTGGCCGGTTCCCCGCGTCGTGGTGGCCGCGAACGACGATCGACTCGCGAGCGCCGTCGACCGCCACCGGGAGCTGGTGGCCGACCGGCTGAACGCCCGCCGCGTCGAGCGTCTCTCGGCCGACGAGCGCTGGGGAGAACTCACCTACAGCGCGTCGGCCGACATGAGCGTGCTCGGCCCCGCGTTCGGCGAGCACGCGGGCGCGGTCATGACGGCGCTCAACGAGGCGAGCGTCGACGGACCCGAGCTCGAGGCGCTCGAATCGGCCGTCAGCGACGCCCTCGGCGAGTCCGTCGCGCTCGAGCCGGAGATGGTCTCGTTCGTCACCGAGACGCCCGACGACGTGGCCAGCGCGACGGTCGCGGTCGACGGCGACGAGTACGGCGTCGTCTACGTCGACGCCTCGCTCACCGACGACATCGAGAGCGAAGGGTACGCCCGCGAAGTCATTCGGCGGGTCCAGGAGATGCGAAAGGAGCTGGACCTCGACGTCGAAGAACGCATCGCCCTCGAGATCGACGTGAACGACGAGCGCGTCGCCGGGCTCGTCAGCGAACGCGAGGCGTTGGTCCGCGAGGAGGTCCGGGCGGACGAACTCGGCGCGATGAGCGACGGTCACCGCGAGACGTGGGAGGTCGAGGGGGTTTCGGTGGAGTTGGCGATCGCGCCGCTGGCGGAGTCACCCGAGGCGTCGGACTGAGGGTGCACTCGGGCCGGTCGGTCGCGAACCGGCGGTGGATCCGCCGACGGATCGATCGTTCCGGAACGCTCGGGCGTTCTACGCGGCCAACGTCGGACCCGCCGCCAGTCATTTCCTGACCGAAACGACCAGCGTCGGTGGTATCCGGGCCATCCGATCCGGTTCGAAGCTCCCGAACGTCGACTCGTACTCGCCGGGGTCCTCGTAGCCGGGTTCGCAGACCGCCTCGACCGAGAAACCTGCATCGAGCAGCGCCGAGAGCACGTCGCTCACCCGCCGACGGTAGACGACCAGCTCCGCTCCGACCGAGTCGTGGAACTCCCGACGCGGTCGGTCGGCGAAGTAGCTGGTCGCTAGCTCCCCCGTCTCCGGGTCGAGCAGCCGGTAGAACGGGTGATCGACGCTGAAGACGAGCTGACCGCCGTCTCGGAGAACGCGGTGGGCCTCAGCGAAGGTGGCCGCGAGGTCCGCGACCCACTGGAAGGCGAACGCGGAAACGGCAACGTCGAAGGAATCGTCGTCGATCTGCGCCAGGTCCGTGACGCTGGCGTGGACGAAATCGACATCGACGTCCCGATCGCTCGCAAGCGCCCGTGCGTGGTCCAGCTGTCGCTCGGAGAGGTCGACGCCGATGACGTCGGCGCCACGTTCGGCGAGCGCGATCCCAAACTGCCCGCCCCCACAGCCGAGTTCGATCACGTCTGCGCCGTCGACCGGGTCGAGCATCCCGAGATCGTCGCCGACGGGTGCACCGGGGCCGAACGCGACGGCGACTTCGGTCTCGGCCCCGTCGAAAGCCTCCTGGAAGGTGTCCGACCACTCGTTCCACCACGTCCGGGCGGTTCGTTCGGACTCGTCGAGATCGGTCATCGTGTCCGTCCAGTGGGGACGGGGCCGAAAAAGTGTAAGCTGTACGAGCTTCCAGTAAGATAAGTGATGTTTTTCCCGAGTCGGGGAACACCGACCGTAGAACGGCGGTCAGGCGTCTAAACGCCAGCGAGCGAGATGATCGGCGAGAGCGTCGACGTCCACGAGGAGATGGCGTACGTCGATCCGGGTGGCGCCCCAGGCCGGACGGCGGACGACCCATCGCCGCGTACCGGGGCGGCCACCACAAACGGGATATCGCTGCCCCCGCGAACACCGCACATGAGCGACGGTGAGCGGACCAGTCAGCCGGACCGACCGGTCGAGGGGCGGGTGTCCGTCGACCGACGGGGTCCTGCGGAGACGTTCTGCCTCCTCGCCGCCGACGCGCGGGTAGCGATCGTCCGGGCGCTCGCCGAACCGCCCGGAACGAAGCTGTCGTTTGCCGAGCTATTCGATCGCGTCGACGTCACGGACAGCGGCAACTTCAGTTACCACCTGGACCGCTTGCGGGGAACGTTCGTCCGGGCGGACGACGACGGTTACCGGCTCACCCGGGCCGGCGAGGGGGTCGTCGGCGCCATCCTCGCCGGCACCTACACCGCGGAGGCGACCGTCCCGGCCACGCCCGTCGACGGGTTCTGTCAACTCTGTGGCGCCGAACTCGTCTTCAGGTACGACGACGAGACTGCACGGATCGCGTGTACGGACTGTGGCGGCGGACGAGCCTTCCCGATTCCGCCGGGTCGGCTCGACGGGGTCGAGAACGTGGAGTTGCCCGCCCTCACAGCGCGCTGGTATCGCACGCACGTGAGTCGCGTCCTCGACGGATTCTGTCCGGTCTGTGCCGGCCCGGTGGAGGGCGAACTGGTACGGGGCGTCGTGGCGACCGATCGGCCTCCCGAGCCGGTGATGGCGGCGTTCGACTGCGAGCACTGCGGTAAGTCCGTCTCCGCGAG
>SLIW01000163.1 GCA_007135435.1 Natronomonas sp. | reverse complement strand
GACCAGGTCGTACGCCCGGTCCCGCACGAACTTCGGGACGATCACGGACGGATAGGTCAGCGAGTACGGGAGGCCGAGGCGCCGCAGGACGCGCAGGACGGCGGTCGACTTCGTGTGGACGTCGTCGCCCTCGACGAGGACGACCGACTCGAGCTCCCCGGTGGGGAGCCCGTGGCGACGGAGGAGCCGCTGGCCGGCCTCGGACTGCAGCGCCCCGAGGCGGATCTCCCCGTCGGGGTCGTGCTCGATGACCCACTGGACGTACCCGTTGCAGAGGTTGCAGACGCCGTCGAACAGCAGGACCGGTCGGTCGTCGTCGGCGTCGACGCCCGGCTCGATGTCAGGGTCGTCACCGCTGGCGGCGTCCCCGCTGGAGCCGGCGCCATTGGTGCTGCCACGGCCAGAGCTGTCGACGCCATCGGCGGAGGTGGCGGAGTCCCCGGTGATGTCCCTGGTGTCGTCTGCGGTGTTCACGACCACACCTACGGGCTCTTCCCTAAAAGGGCCAGCGCCGCGTGTCTGCGGCTCCGGCGGTCTCCTGTCGGTCTACTCGATCAGCAGTCGGTGACGGCGTCGACCTCGAGAATCCCAGCCGACCGGCCTACGCCGGTGCCTCGGCCTCGCCCAGGAAGTCGTCGAACTCGCCGTCCTCGATGCGCTGTTTGAACACGCGGGCGTCCTGGCCCTCGATGGTGACCCCGAGGGAGACGCAGGTGCCGGCGACCTCCTTGGCGGCGTTGCGGACGTCGTAGGAGAGCAGGTCGGGGAGCTTCTGCTCGGCCACCTGCTTGAGCTGCTCGATGGACATGTCGGCGACGAACTCCTCGTCGGGCTGACCCGAGCCGGTCTCGAAATCGAGCTCGTCCTTGATCAGCGCGGCCGTCGGCGGGACGCCCACGTCGATGCTGAACGAGCCGTCGTCGTCGTACTCCACGGTGACGGGGACCTCGGTCCCGTCGAACGCCGCCGTCTGGTCGTTGATCTCGTCCACGACCGCCTGCACGTCGACGGGCGTCGGCCCCAGCTCGGGGCCGAGCGGCGGCCCAGGGTTGGCCTGCCCGCCGGGGACGAGGACCTGGATGGTTCCAGCCATACCTGAGCGAACAGTCGCGGCGACTTTAAGGGTTGCCGATTCGACTCGCCGTGTCACCCGCCCCCACCGTCCCCGTCGGGCTCGGGGCGACACCGATCGAAGCCGGCGGGATGACTCGGATCGATCGGGCCGGCCCGACGGTGAGCCTGGAGCACCTCGGTGAGCGGTGACCGCCACGGTAAGCTGTCACCGTGGATCCAGACCCTCGCCCTCGCAGTGTGCCCTACGGCAGGGAGACGCCCTTCCGCACCAGGTACTCGCTGACCTCCTTGATGACGACCGGGCTGCCGATGATCCGCGCGACGTCACCCTCGTCGTGGATCGTGACCGTGAACTCGGACTCCAGTTCGTGCCGGATCCCCTCGAGGCACTCCCACGGGAGGACGATCTGCGTGCTGTCCCGGAACCCGGCGGCATATTCCATCGTCCGGGCGTTCCTTGGTACCGGGCTTTAACCTGTTGAAAAGATGCCGAGGGCCCGGGACAGGCCGCGCGTCGAGGGCATCCAGAGCGACGGGACCACGACCCTGCGAGACTGCGACGATCGTCTCTCACGGTCATCGGGTCCGCCCACCTCCGCAGGGAATCCCACCGGTCCGCTATCGGTCTGTCATCAGCATACCATCTGCCCATCATCTACCCACCATCTATCTGCCATCGGTCCGCCATCGGTCCGCCATCGGGTGAGACGAACCGCTGACCGGATCGGGACGATCACGTCCACGGGCGGCCGCCGTCGTGGCGTCGCAACCGAACACCTTTTTCCGCGGCATCGACTCGTATCGGGTGATGGGGCTCGAAGAGGAGATCGCGGCGATCGAGGAGGAGATCGCCGACACTCCCTACAACAAGTCGACCGAGCAGCACATCGGTCGGCTGAAGGCCAAGCTGGCCGACAAGAAGGAGGAGCTCGAGCGCCGGCAGTCCTCCGGGTCCGGTGGCGGCGGGTACGCCGTCGAGAAGCACGGCGACGCCACCGTCGCCCTCGTCGGCTTCCCCTCGGTCGGGAAGTCGACGCTCCTCAACGCCCTCACCAACGCCGAGAGCGAGGTCGGCTCCTACGAGTTCACGACCCTCGACGTGAACCCCGGCATGCTGGCGTACAAGGGGGCGAACATCCAGCTGCTCGACGTCCCCGGGCTCATCGAGGGCGCCGCCGAGAACCGCGGCGGCGGCCAGGCGGTCCTGTCGGTCGTCCGGACCGCCGACCTCGTGCTGTTCGTCCTCTCGGCGTTCGAGATCGACCACTACGAGCGGCTCCGCCGGGAGCTCTACGAGAACAAGGTGCGGCTGGACACCGAGCCGGTCCAGGTGAACGTCCGCAAGACCCACAAGGGCGGTATCAACCTCACCACCTCCGACCGGGTGGGGCTCGACGACGAGACCATCACGGAGGTCCTCCGCGAGTACGGCTACGTCAACGCCGACGTGACGGTCCGGGAGGACCTCACCATCGACCAGCTCGTCGACACGCTGCAGGACAACCGGGTCTACCTCCCGTCGGCCGTCACCGTCAACAAGGTCGACCTCATCGACCAGGACTACCTCGAGACGGTCGAGGCGAACCTCCGGGCCCACGACATCGACCCGGACGAGGCCGTCTTCATCAGCGCCGAGGAGGAGAAGGGCCTCGACTCGCTGAAGGAGACCTTCTGGGAGAAGCTGGGCCTCATCCGGATCTACATGGACAAACCCGGGCGGGGGATCGACTACGAGGAACCGCTCATCCTCACCGAGGAGGAGAACACCGTCGACGACGCCCTCCGGAAGCTCGGCGGCAGCTTCGACGAGCGGTTCCGCTTCGCCCGCGTCACCGGACCGTCGGCCAAACACGACGAACAGCAGGTCGGCCGGAACCACGAGCTGGCAGACGAGGACGTCCTCCGGATCGTGGCCCGGCGGTAGCGTCCCGGGTAGCGTCCCTGGTAGTGTCTCCTGTTGCGACGCTGATAGCGTCGTCGCCGTCCCAGTTAGCCGTCCCAGTTAGCCGTCCCTGTCGCTGTCGCCGTCCCTGTCGCCGTCGCCGTCCCAGTTAGCCGTCCCTGTCGCCGTCGCCGTCCCAGTTAGCCGTCCCTGTCGCCGTCGCCGTCCCAGTTAGCCGTCCCTGTCGCCGTCGCCGTCCCAG
>SLIW01000102.1 GCA_007135435.1 Natronomonas sp. | reverse complement strand
GAAGATGACGCCCTTCTCCTCCCACTGCTCCTGCATGTTCTGGTAGACGATCTCCGACTCGTACTGGGCGCCGACCCCGGAGAGGGCGTTCCGCTCGGCCTCCGGGATGCCCAGCTTGTCGAAGGTGTCGCGGATCTCCTCGGGGAGGTCCTCCCACTCCTCGGCGCCGCCGCGCACCTCGATGTCCGGGCGGATGTAGGGGACGATCTCGTCGACGTCCACCTCGCTGAGGTCGGGCTGGCCGGGCCAGTCGGTCGGCATCGGCATCTGCTGGAACTGCTCCAGCGCCCGGAGACGCCGCTCCAGCATCCACTCGGGCTCGTCCTTGTCCTCCGAGATGACCCGGATGGTCTCCTCGGTGAGGCCCTTGTCGGCCTTGAACGCCGACTTCTCCTCCTTCTTGAACTCGAATCGGGCCTCGGTGTCGGTCTCCTTCAGGTGTTCTTCGGAACTCATGATGTTTGTGATTACGTCCGCGTACTTATGAGGCTATGCGTAACTGGAACCATTTACGCCGCCTCGTACGCTTCCTCGCGGATCCAGTCGTATCCCTTGTCCTCGAGCTCCTCGGCGAGCTCCGCGCCCCCGCTCTTGACGATCCTGCCGTCGAGCATCACGTGGACGTGGTCCGGCTCGACGTAGTCGAGGATGCGCTGGTAGTGGGTGATCTGCAGGATGCCGGTGCCCTGCTCGTCGCGCAGGGCGTTGATGCCGTCCGCGACGTCCTGGAGCCGGTCGATGTCCAGCCCGGAGTCGATCTCGTCGAGCACGGCGATCGACGGCTCGAGGATCGCGGCCTGCAGCACCTCGTTCTGCTTCTTCTCGCCGCCCGAGAAGCCCGCGTTGAGGTATCGGTGGGCGAACTGCTCGTCGATGTCGAGCAGCTCCATCTTCTCGGCGAGGAGCTGCTGGAACTCGGCGACGCCGACCTCCCCTTCCTCGACGTTGCCCTCCATCGGCGAGGTGTCGTAGCCGACGTCGTCCTCGTCGTCGTCCGCCTCCGCGTCCTCGTCGTCCTCGAAGAGCTCCTCGCGCTCCTCGAGCTTGGCGTTGAGCGCCGTCCGCAGGAAGTTCACCATCGTGACGCCCTCGATCTCGGCGGGGTACTGGAAGCCGAGGAAGACGCCGAGCGCCGCGCGCTCGTTCGGCTCCAGCTCGAGGAGGTCCCACGTCAGCTGGTCGTCGTCGATCTCGACGCCCTCGAACTCGTCCTCCTCGATGTGGAGCAGGACCTCGCCCTCGGTCACCTCGTAGGCCGGGTGGCCGGCGACGATCTTCGCCAGCGTCGACTTCCCCGACCCGTTCGGCCCCATGAGGGCGTGGATCTCGCCGGAGCTGACCTCCAGGTCGACCCCCCGGAGGATCGTCTCGCCGCCGTCCTCGGCCACCGCCGCGTGTAGACCGCGTATCTCTAGCGTAGCCATAGTTTCTTCTCGACGAGTATCGGGGCGTCACGCAAATAATGGTTTCGAGTTCGGGGTGGTTTGGGTTGTGGTTTCGCAAAAAAATTTTCCCTTGCGACAAGCACCCACACCCCCGTGGGCACCGATCTCGAGAACCGGTCGGATCGGTCCCGAGGCTTGCGAGGACCGGTCCCGAGGCTTGCGAGGACCGGTCCCGAGGCTCGCGAGGACCGGTCCCGAGGCTCGCAAGGACCGGTCCCGATCCCCTCCCGGGCGTCACATGAAGTTGCTCAGGCCGGTCTGCTCCTGGCCGCTCTCCACCTCGTCCCAGGAGATGTCCAGTGCCTCGAGGATGCGGGCGATGGGGCCCTTCAGCGTCTTGTCGAGCATCTTCTCGTAGTCGACCGCGAACGCGTCGGGCACCTGGTCGTCGTACTCGAAGCAGATGACGTCGGGGTTGCGCTTGAACTCCCCGTAGACCGGGTCCTCCGAGGGGTCGAGGCCCAGCTCCGCCTCCACCTCCCGGAAGAACGCCGGGTGGACCTTCTCCAGGTACAGCCGCTTGGGCTTCGACCCGCTGGCGAAGTTCGTTCCCAGCACCGTGTTCGCGTACTTCGCGCCGCGGACCTGCGCGGTGTCGGTGTCGTAGTTGTCGAGCTTCTTGCCGATGCCGCCAGGGATCCCGATCTCGTCGAGACTGACCTCGCCCGCCTGGACGCGCTCGATCACCACGTGGACGTAGTCCTTGATGTCCTCGGGGTCCTCGCCGGTCACGATCATCTCCAGGACGCGCTTCTGGACCTCCTTCGTGATGGGCGCGATGTCCGAGCGCTGGTACTCGAAGCCCGTGATGTCGATGTCGTCGACGTGCTTACCTTCGGACCAGATGATGTGTCCGGCGTAACGTTTCTTCTTGCCGGCCTGGAAGAAGCGCCGGTAGAGCTTCTCGAACTCGATCTCGAAGCGGTGGAACTCCGCGTTGAGCTGTTCCAGGGCGAACGAGTCGTACGATTCGTTGATAACCTCCTCGAGTTCGAACCCCTTCAGGATCGTCGCAACGATGTCCCGGAGCTCATCCTCGTCCATCTCCGGGTGCTTCGCCCGCATCTCCTCGGTGACCTCGACCTCCCCGTCGATGTCGTCCGGGCCGACGCTCCCGAGCTCGAGCATGACCGAATCGGTGTCGCCGTAGACGACATCGTACCCGTTCCGTTCGACCACCTGGTCCGTGTACTCGATGACGTCGCGGCCGGTAGCCGTTACGGCGGCACCCATCTCCTTGTCGTAGAGACGGAACCGATCCCACCCAAGGACGCCGTAGAGTGACTGCCCGACGAACTGGAACGTTCCGTTCCTGCCGGCGAGCAGCGAGTGGTTGTCGGCGACCGTGACGCAGTAGACGCCGTCGTCGGCCGTGCTGCGCGAACTGCTCCGGTGCATCCGGAGCGTGTTCTTGGCGTTCTCGGTGCAGTAGATGCGCCACGTCCCGCTGTCTCGATTGTAACTCGCCGTGAGGCCGAGGTGTGCACAGAGCCTGAGCACGTCGTCACGGAGCCGGTCGCTCGAGGTGGTGTACCGCCAGGAGCCGATCTGTCGGTCACCATCGCCGGCGACGAGCGTCTCGAGGAACCGCTCCTTCTGCCGCTGGGACGCCTCGAACACCAGTTCGGGGATGGACTTCGCGGAGCTCCCAGCCCCGCAAAGATGCCCGAGGAGGTCCCCGAGCAACTTCGAGGTGAACTGGTAACAGCGATCGTCGGTGTAGTAGTCGAATCCCATCCGGTCCAGCAGCGCGCCGATTGCGGCGTGATCGTCGCTG
>SLIW01000416.1 GCA_007135435.1 Natronomonas sp. | reverse complement strand
CGCATCGCGTCGCGCGAGGTATCGAGCACCACGCTATCCGCCGGCAGCTCGATCGCGGCCGGGCGACGGCTGAACCACTGCCGCTGGGGCTCGATGGCCGTGCCCGGACGCATGTGCAGATCCCGTTCGAGCGACCGGACCCACGCGAAGCGACCGACCTGGCTCGGGAGCACGAGCACGTCGCCGGGCCCGAGCTCGACGTCGTCGTCGTACCGCTCGGCGCCGAACGAGACGCCGAGGGCGTCCTCGACGACGGCGTTGATCGCGAGGACGGCCTCGGTCGTGAAGAGCCGATCCCGATCCGACGCCGCCACGATGGACTGGACCCGCTGGGCCTTCCCGAGGGCGTACCCGAAGCAGACGGCCGGGCTGTCGTGGGTCTCGACCAGCCACTCGCTGATCTCGCGTTCGACCTCCTCGTGTGGGGGGAAGACGTACCCGGGCCGGCCGTAGGTCGACTCCACGATCAGCACGTCGGCGTCGACGGGCTCGAATCCGGACAGGTAGGAGCGATCCCGCGTCGAGACGTCGCCGGTGTAGAGGACGGTTCCCACGTCGGACTCGACGAGCGCCGCGGTGGCGCCCGCGACGTGCCCCGACGGGAGCAGCTCGATCGCGTCGTGTGACGTCGGGACGATGACGTCGGTGTCCCGGCGGACGGCCGCCAGACGGGCGGTGAGTTCCGAGCAGACGACGCCCGAGGCCGGCAGCGCGTCGAAGAGGTGGTCACCGTGGGCGTGGCTGACGACGTTCACGTCGGCGCCCGGGGCTGCGGCGTCGGCGGTCACGGTGCCCACGCCCGGCGCCGTGATCGTCACGCCGTCGGTGAGGCGGACGTCGATCGCCTCGGCTGGAGTGGTCACTGCTGCGACCGAGGTCGCACGACCGGTTGAGCGTTGTGCCTCCGGGCGTCGGGATCGGCGTACGACGGGAAGGCCGAGATCGGTGGACGACGGGAAGGCAGCGGCCGGTGGACGATGGGCGTGGGGGGACCGGAACCGTCACGGGCCTGCGGCCCGCCGAGTCCGGAATCGCGGCCATCGATCGATAGCCCGGCCAGGTGTCGACGCTGGAGCCCCGCTTCGAGGAACTTACCATCCCGGCGTCCGTGTTTCCGGGTGGAGCATGGAGCCACTGGTGACCGTGGACGGGGAGCTGGTCGTCGGGACGGTCGTCGACCGGCCGAACCGCTTCGTCGTCCGGGTGCGGTTCGACGACGAGGACCCCGAGCGTGCCTTCCTGGGCGACCCGGGCGCCCTGGAGGGGATCGTCGAGCCCGGTATCGAGATCCACTGTCGACCGGTCGACGATCCGGAGAGGGCGACCGACTACGACGCCATCGCGGTCCGGCTGGGCGACGTCCACGTGAGCCTCCGGGCGGCCCTGGCGAACGACCTCTTCGAACGCGTGCTCGAGCGGGGTCTGCTCCCGGGGTTCGCCGGCTACGCGGTCGATCGGCGCGAGCCACCGCTGGCCGACCACGGGCGGACGGACTTCCTCCTGTCGGGGCCCGACGGCGACCCGGCGTACGTCGAGGTCAAGTCGTGTACCTACGTCGAGGACGGCGTCGTCAAGTTCCCCGACCGACAGACGGAACGGGGACGACGGCACCTCCGCGGGCTCGCCGAGCTGCGAGACGACGGGGTCGAGGCCCACGTCGTGTTCGTCGTCCAGCGGCCCGACGCAACCCGCATCCGCCCGTATCGCGAGGTGGACCCGGCGTTCGCCGACCTCCTCGCGGGGGTGGCCGCCGATGGGGTGGGCGTCCACGCCATCGCGACCGCCTTCGACCCTCCCGACTACCACCTCCACGACGCGTCGATCGAGGTCGACCTCCGCGAACCGACGGGGTGAACGCGGTCGTTCGCCGGCCGAGACGCGGTGGTGATCGTGTGTGTCAACGACACCCAGGAGACCCTTTACCAAATTTTCGAACGAGCGGTGCAGAAGCGTCGGTAAAAGGTCTACGTCTCTCTCCATGCTTCGTGAAATGACGTATAACGTTCGGTTAAGCCGTGAAATGGGGCCGAAACGCGAATCGTCCCGAAACGACCCGAAGGATGTCGCCTTTATATGGGGGTGGGGTCCCTGGGAAAGAGTAAGACGAAACAATGTCGAGTGCAACTGGTTCAACACCCGCCCTCCCCGCCCCTGGAACGCCCTCCGGAGGCGTCCTGGCCACCGTCGGCCGGGGCCTCCTCGAGGGCGTCCGCGGGCTGGCCTTCTGGGCGGCCGTCCTCCTGCCGTTCGTCGTCCTGGTGACCCTCACCGGCGTCGTCACCGTGGAACCGTGGATCGTGGCCGCGCTCGTCGGCCTGAACGCCGCCTGTGCCGTCGTCGGCCACTCCTACCACCGATAACCCTATCAGACCCATGAGCACGAACACCGCACACGCCGTCGCATCGCCCGCCTCGGAGAAGGCCCAGACCCTCGCTCGCTACCTGCGCGAAGAGGTCGAGGAGGCCTCGGGCGATCTCTACGTCAAGGGGAAGTTCATCGCCGACGACGTCGGCCTCTCCCCGAAGGAGATCGGCCAGTTGATGGTCCAGCTCCAGGGCTCGGTCCCCGACCTCGAGATCGAGAAGTGGTCCTACACGTCGGCGACGACCTGGCGGATCTCCGCCGAGGGCTAGATCCCCACCGAAACCGCCACGGGTTGCACGCACCGGCACGCACCGCGGACCGGACGACCTTCTTGCGAGCTGTCCCGAACACCGACCAGCAGCGGCTATCGCCAGTCGTCCGATCCCGACCTCCGGGAGTTCCCGGGTGCCGCGAGCCAACATTCAATGTATGTGGGGTGCTACCAGGGCGGTACCCGGATGACGGATCGCCCGAACGAGGAGGACGTGGGAGACGAGCGGAGGGGCGAGAGCCACGGGGAGGACCATACGCGAGAGGACGCCGTGGTCGTCGACCGCGACGAGGTCGACCCCGAGGCGTTCGAGTCACTGGTCGTCGACGCCGCCTACCTCCTCCGGGACGGCATCGTGTCCATCGAGGACTGCTCGGTCCAGTCGCTCCTCGAGGAGGGCGAGGTCGCCAGCGAGGATCTCCAGGAGGCGTTCCGGACGGCGGTGGCCGAACGGGCCGAGCGGATCCACGGCCGACAGCCGGACCCGGAACCCGAACCGGCCTCCGAGGGGGCGGCAGCGCAGTCGACCGTCGACCCCGAGTCAGTCGACTGGGTCCACCTCTGGACGGAGAGCAACGTCGACCCGG
>SLIW01000440.1 GCA_007135435.1 Natronomonas sp. | reverse complement strand
CCGATCGTCGAAGGTAGACCCATGAGCGTGCCCCATGAAGAAGATCAACCGTCCATCCGCTTCGAGCAGTTGACCGAGAGCACGGCCGACTCGCCGACCCTCATCGAGGGGTTGCCCGGCCTCGGGATGGTCGCGTCGATCGCCGTCGAGCAGGTCACCTCGCAGCTGGGCCTCGAGCACCACGGGAACGTGATCTCCGACGACTTCCCGCCGGTAGCGGCGTTCTCCGGGGGCCGGGTCCGGGAGGCCGTCAGGGTGTACCTCGGCGAGGACCCCGCGTTGATGACGCTGCAGAGCGACGTGCCGATACCCCCCTGGGCTGTTCGGTCGCTGAGCCACGCCATCCTCACCGATCTCGCGCCCGAGCTCGACCGCGCCGTGTTCCTGGCGGGGGCGCCCGCCGAGTCGGAGGAGTCCCGCGGCGACGTGGTCGCCGTCTCGACGACTGACGAGCTCGAACGGGACGCGACGGCCGCGGGGATCGAACTCGCCGAGGGCCCGGGCGTCATCGGGGGCGTCACCGGCGCACTCCTCCGGGACTGCTACCACGCCGACATCCCCGCCATCGTGCTGATCGTCAAGGCACACCCCTTCATCCCGGACCCCGGCGCCGCACACGACGTCATCGAGGAGGCCCTCGAACCGCTGGTGGCGTTCGATGTCGACACCCAGGGACTGCTGGACCAGGCGGATCAGATCCAGGACCAACTGCAACAGATCGCCGCCCAGCTCGAGCAGTACCAGGAGCAGGAGCCGCACGCACGGGGCATGTACCAGTGAGCGGGACTGTACTAACAGTTGCAGGTGGTTGCACACACGAACGACCAATACAGGCCGAGTCGGGTTCATGGAACGAGAATTCTTGCTTGCAAGGTGATTCACCTAGAGCGACGTGGGTAGACCTCGTGCGCATCAAGTAAAATATTGAATAAATTAGATTTGAAATCCAAATAAAAAGTAGTCTCGTCCTCTCGTCGTGCGTTCACATCGACAGTTGGCAAGAATCGGATAAGAAATCGCTGCTCTGGTCATGGGAGGATATCGCGATGGGATACTGGATCACATACCGACAACTAGCAGCACTAACGGGGAGAATTTGTGGGGATATACGTGTAGATAATCATACAAGAGTTTCCGATAATCAGTGTTCATTCAACGCTGACCGTGTCTGGTCGTTGAACCGCTCCAGTTCGTGTCGTGCCGCTTCGGGAAGGTCGCTGGAAGGTGGTCGCATCGCCGGTTGCCCCTCCGCATCGAGCGGGGGATCACCCACGACGACTCTGCCGACCATCCCCGTGGATTCGTGGGTCTGATGCCCGCCGTGGTGGCCTCCTCCCCGATGGCCGTGTCCGGCGATCGTACAGGTGTAGTCGTAGATGCCCTCCGCTTCGAAGGTCACCTCGAACGTTTGACCTGCCGTATCGTACACGTCACTCGCCCACGGATCGATACCGTCGGGGATTCGTTGCTCGGTCGCTGACGGGAGGACGGAGGCGTTCTCCGGATGGTAGGCGACCGTGTCGTGGACGCCGGTGTCGAGGACCCACGTGACCGTTCCACCAGGTTCGATGTGAACGGTGTGGGGGACGAAGTGGTGAGCGTCGTCGTCGGACTCCATCGTCACTTCGATGTGTTCCTCCGGATGACCGAGCGTATGATCGGTGTCGTGGTCATGGTCATCGGCATCCGATCCATCTTGGCTCGCATCCTCGCGGGCTCTGCCATCGTCTTCGGTATTCGCGGGCGGGTTTGTGCTATCGCCCAGACATCCAGCAAGTCCAATGGCGATTGTACTTCCCGTGAACGCGAGCGTTCGTCGTCGAGTAAGTGGTTGATCGGTCATCGGGAATCACCGATTATCGCGGAGCATCTGGAGTCGGTCTTCGAACTCTTCGTCGTTGATCTCGCCACGTGCGTACCGTTCACGAAGTTCCACGCGTGCCGGATCTGGCTGTTCTGCATCGCGGTCTTCGCTCTGGCTTCCAGCCCAGTAGATCGCAAGTGCGATGAGTCCTAGCGCCAACAGCGGCCAGAGAAACATTCCACTACCGAACGCCCCCCAGCCAGTACCCATCATTCCACCTCCCATCGTGAAGAGTGGGATCAGGAGTAATACACCGAGTACAAGGATGACGATCGCCGTTTTCTCGGTTTGCCCCATGGAACTCATCGGGATTCACCTCCGGATGGGAATCGCTCGGCAATGGTTGTGATCACTCGCTCGAATCGCTCGTAAACGTCCGTCGCGATCGCCTCTAGCTGTGGATTGTCGGTGACATCGAGGAGTCGTTGGGGATCGACGGCGCTCACGACGACGGCGTCGTCGGCCTCATAGACGATCACGTTACACGGAAGCAATGCTCCTAACGCCGGTTCTTCTGCGAGCCCCTGGTGGGCAAGCGCTGGATTACAGGCTCCAAGGATCTGATACTGATCGATTTCAACGTCGAGCTTCTCCTTCAGCGTTGTCTGGAGATCGATGGTAGAGAGGACACCGAATCCCTCGTCTTCCAGTGCAGTTGTCACTTCAGCTACCACATCGTCGAACTGTGCATCGATTGTCGTCGTAATGGTGTATGTCATGAGTTGATCAGTTGATGTTCTCTTGAACGGTCGTGTCTGGTTGCAGTTTCCGTCGCCGTTTTTCGAACTCCTCGTCGGAGAGTTCACCGCGGGCGTACTGTTTCCGTAGTTCATCGTCGGCGCGGTCTGGCTGTCCCCCGTTCCCAGACCGTTCGGTACCGCTGACCACGGGGACAAGGAGGGCGATGACTCCGACAAGCAACAGGAGCCAAAGGAAGCCCCAGCCACCGAACATCCCCCAGCCGTTGTCCATCATGCCGCCGCCAACACTGCCCCCCTGGTGGGCCACCGCGGATCCCGTGGCTCCGATGAGGAGTGTGATGCCTGTGACGAGTACCGTCCGTCCAGTTCGTGCAGCCGATTGTAGTGATTGCATCATGGTGCTTCCACATCCTATCATACGTTATTGTATATATTAGCCAATATCGCACAATCCACGAGCCCCGGAGGGTGGGAAACAGTTATACGTACCAGACGAATCTCCTCGAAGATCCAGTACAGGGAGTCTATCGACAGCGCTTTTCCAATTGGGTTCCGAAGGTCACCTATTACATGGGCGAGTCAGAATCCGAAGAAGCGCTCGATCTCCTGTGTGACAACTACGCCCGCCAGATTCTGGCCCATCTGAGTAAACAACCCATGGTAGCCGAAGAGATCGGGGAGAAGTGCAGAGGCTCCAGGTCAACAGTGTACGAACGACTGGATCAACTCCGATCGATGGGACTGGTGAGCGAGAACCTCCAGATAGATCCGGAAGGTCACCATCGCACGCAATACGAGACTTTGCTCAACTCCGTCTACGTCACATTCCACGATGGTGTATACGACGTACAACTGGAGATCGAGGAAGATCCAGCGGATCGACTAGCCGGAATGTGGGGCGGAATGCGGAGGGAGTAACCATGCATACCGAACTGATACTCGCCAAACTTGTCGTCATCATACTCGGGTTGATCATCGCTGGACAGGCCTATCGGAGTTATCGCCGTGGGAACGGGCAACCGATGCTGTTCGTTGCCGTTGGATTCGTGTTTATTAGTCTGGGTTCCGTCATCGAAGGAATCCTCTATGAGCTAGACGTGCTGACGATTTATCAGGCGAGCGCGATCCAGACTGGAATCGTCGCCGTTGGAATGCTGTTCGTTATCTACTCATTGTACGGAGGATCGATGCGATATACAGTCGTTCTCCGGAATGAAGAAAACGAATAATTGGCGTTGGCGCTGAGGGCATTCGGGTTCGGTTAATACTGTCAGTATTACTTTTCGGTCCTCAGATTCCTGAACGTGCCGCCAGAGGGTCGAATTCCACGGCGTCGACGGGCTCCGTGTCGTCGACGCTTCGATCATGCCACGGATCACCAGCGGCAACACCAATGCGCCGACCCTCGCCATCGCCGAACGGGCAGCGGATCTGATCCACGCGTACGGCCACGACATGGGCTGATGCCCATCCGTGGCGCGACAGAGGAGCGGTCGTCTTGTCCACGATTTGTTCCGACGACGAGAGGGTTAGTCACAGGGAAGGGCCCAGAGATCTGAGCGGACCACCGTCTTCTGCTCAGTGTTCGCCCATCCGAACGGCGGTGTCTCAGGACGTGAGACACTCTAGAGGGAGTCTCATCGCTCGAGAAAGTATCACTAGTCGATTATAATCATCCCGCCGTCGTTGTCGGATATACATTCGATACGGGGAGGCTCGACCCACTCGGGGGTACGAGTGCTCAATCGCGTGACACAACCATGACGATCCGATCCGGAAGTCCAACCGACCACGAAACGCTCGGCCGCACCCTCGTCGATGCGGCCTGGAACGACGGCGACCTCGACCAGATCGAATCCGTGTTCGCCCCCGAGGTGATCGTTCACGATCCCGCAAATCCAACCACTGGAACCGGACCGGAGGGCTACAAACAGTTCGTCTCCAGGATCGCGGACGGCGTCACCGACCTGAATTTGACCGTCGATGATGTCACCGTCGTCGCCGACGGGACGGTGGTCGTCCGGACGTCCGGAACCGTAGCGGGAGAGTTCCCGGGGAGCGACCCGATCGATGCGGACGACGAGACGACCCTCTCGGGGTTCGAAGTCGTCCACGTCGAGGACGATCGCATCGTGGAATGGTCCGGGACGCTGCTCGACGACCGGAGCGTGGAGGCGTTCGTCGGGGGGCTCAGCGGGGACGTGACGTGCCCCGGCGACGCCGCCTACGACGAGGTGAGAGCGGTCTGGAACGGCATGATCGACAGGTATCCGGCGCTGATCGTCCACTGTAGCGGTGTGGCGGACGTCATCGACGCCGTGAACTTCAGCCGTGAGCGCGACCTCCTCGTGGCGGTCCGTGGCGGCGGTCACAACGTCGCCGGCTCCGCCGTCTGTGATGGCGGGATGGTCATCGACCTCTCCGCGATGACAGGCGTCCACGTCGATCTCGACGCGGAGACTGTCCGAGTAGCGGGAGGCGCCACGTGGGCCGACGTCGACCGGGAGACGCAGGTTTTCGGGCTCGCCACGCCAGGTGGCAACGTGTCGATCACCGGCGTCGCCGGATTGACCCTCGGCGGCGGGATGGGCTGGCTCCGCAGAAAGTACGGGCTCTCGATCGACAACCTCGTGTCGGTCGACGTCGTGACCGCAGACGGGACGGTGCTCACTGCCAGCGAACACGAGAACGCGGAGTTGTTCTGGGGGCTCAGAGGTGGAGGTGGGAACTTCGGCGTGGTCACCAGCTTCGAATATCGGCTCCACCCGGTGGGCCCGGAGGTGATGTTCGCCGCGCCGATGTACCCGCACGATACGGCACGCGAACTCCTGGCAGTGTGGCGGGACATGATCGAAGAGATGCCAGAGGAAGTGACTGCACAGGCAGTCTTCTGGTCGATCCCCGCGGTGCCCGATTTTCCCGAGGAACTCCACGGCGAGCCGATCGTGGTCTTCCCCGCGATGCACTGCGGGCCGCCGGAAGAGGGGAAGCGCGTGCTGCAGCCACTCCGCGAACTCGCCGATCCGCTACTCGATCTGAGCGGGGTGATGCCATACACACACATCCAGCAGATGTTCGACCCGATTCTCCACGAGGGGAGACTGTACTACTGGAAGTCACTCGACCTGGACAGCCTGGACGAGGACGTGATCGACGCGATCGTCACCCACGCCGAAGCACGGCCGTCTCCGGACACGTTGATGCCGATCTGGCACCACGGCGGCGCCATGAATCGGGTCGGCCCCACGGAGACCGCGTTTGGCGACCGGAGCACGACCTTCAATCTGAGCATCGACGCGACGTGGGACGATCCCGATCACACAGCGGAGAACATCGCCTGGGCACGCGACGTCTGGGAGGACATGCACCGATTCTCCGACGGGGGGCTCTACCTCAACTTCGCCGGCCTCGGTGAGGAAGGAGAGGAACTGGTGCGCGCAGGCCACGGCGAGGAGATCCACGAGCGTCTCGCGAGGTTGAAGGCCGAGTACGACCCCGAAAACCGATTCCGGCTGAACCAGAACATCCATCCAGCCACCGAGGAGGAGACACGATGAGTACGTCCGCCCCACAGGCACGGTTCCGAAGTGGACTACCCTCTCGTGAGGATCGGCGTTCCTGACGAGCTACACCGTTGAACAGCCGTTCTCGAGCGGAGTCCGGTCTGGTGCGTGACGTCGCTCGGCACCGTGCGGGACGATCAACTCGAGAAGGCTGGCGTCTCCATGACCCGCCGGAGGCCTCCAGGCCCGAATCCCTCCATCTCGATCGCCTCCGTGTCGTACGCCTCGTAGACCTCCCACGCCCACTCACGAACCGCGGCCGCGTCGGTGTCGACGAACACGCGGAGGACCCGGGTACCGGGCTCGCAGACCCCGATGCCGACCCGGTCGTCCAAAATGGTGAGTGCAAACGGGAGCTCGTCGACCAGCTTGACCGTGAGGTACCCGCTTGCGCACGCCTCGATGCAGTTCTCCGGGTAGTTCTCGATGACGTCCCTTGCGACCTCCGGGAGCCCGATGAGTTCCGTCTCCATTCCGTCGACGATGCGTTCCTTGATCTCGTCCAGACGGACCGGGCCGATGACGTCGAGATCGAGCGCGTGGAGCGTCTCCGTCTTCCGAACCAGCGCGAGGAAGCGGACCAGCGGAGTGTGCGGATCGCCGCGTTTCGCGTCCGTCACCGTCGCGTCGGCGAACGCCTCGTTGTCGATCGGAATCGGGGCATCCCTGACCGCCTCGAGGACTGGGGCCAACTGGAGCGCAGTATTTGCCTCCCGTTTGAATCTGACGCACGCGTCAGCGAGCAGTGTGCCAGACTCCGTGAGCCTGAACTGCCCGTCCACCCGCTCGATCGCGCCCAACTCGCTGAGCAGCTTCGTATGCCGGTGGCTGGTCGCTCTCGATATCGCTAACCGGTCCTGTAGATCCCGCCGATCGTATTCCTCCTCCTGGAGTTCCTCGAGGAGTGGCGACCGCCGCATCAGGTCGATCAGGACGTCGAGGTCATCGGCCTGGGATGTGGTAGTCATGCACACGGTTCGTACCCATTGACGATAACTCTGTCTCAAGAGGTGAGATACCCGCTATTGACAGGTACCATCGCACGCTGATACCCTCCTTTTCGGGGCCGACAATGGCTCTATACAGCAATACTGAGGTTCGAAACCAACGACGGAGTGATATCGGTACCCCATCGCCGACTGACGACCCCTCGCTGGATTGCCTACCGCGGAACGGGGATATCGACGCCCATCTGCTCGTACAAGTTCAGCATGTTCCCGCGCAAGTGAGCATGGACGATTTCGCCGTCCTCGATGACGTAATAGCCAGACGATTCGAACGTGATGTCAGCACCTGTCGGGGCAACGCCCCTGAAGTCGCCCTCGTGGGTGCCTCCTTCCTCGCGAAATACCGCGACGCGATCACCCTCGGCGATCAATTCCATTGATTTACCCGTGAGATCGGGGAACGCCGCCAGATACTCCGCCATCAGGTTCTTCATCCCCTCGGGACCATCGATGGCTTCCTCGGAACCTGAACGGAAGATCCCTGTAGTACACTCCTCGGCGAACAGTTCGTCGAATACGTCGCTGTTATGCTCGTCGATCTCGTCGTATAGCCGTCGAACGACCGCCTTGTTTTCCTCGGTTGTAGCTGTCATTTGGATATTTTCCTGAGGTATCTCTGGTCTAGTCGAGTTCTTTCACACTGACGGCCGATTCGATGTTCCACGCCCGTGACAGCAGGTTCAGCGTCGCTGACAGCGGGACCATTCCCTGGAGCCGTTCACGGCCGTCATCGTCGAGATTCTTCGCGACGACCTCGACGTCGGCCCGGAAATCCTGGAACATGGACGCTCCCTCATCGAGGTCTTCCAGGCCGAAGGAGACGGACGGATCGAACGTGGTACTCACGGTTGTCTGGATGTCTTCGATTTCGATTCCCGATGCGACGGCGTGTAGGCCGACCGTGGCGTTGAGACATCCAGTCAACGCGGCCAGCGCGGCCTCGAGTGGTTCCATCCTGTCCGCCGGATCCGCGAAGCCGACCGCCTCCTCGAGTTCTCTCCACAGTCCCATCTCCATCCTGAAGTCACGGTCTTCGCGGCCGATCTCCTTCCCACCGAACGTGTAGGATCCCACCTCGGTCGTCGCGTGGGCGGGTCGCCCCTCGTCGATACTTCTGGCACCGAGTTCGAACTCGATCGCCTCGGGATGCGCTGATGCGTGTGCCATGAATGTTTGGAGCTGTTCTAAGTCGATACCTCGATTCATCGCCTGTCTGTCTGTCTCAGACATGCCCGAGCGTTCGACGGCACGGCGGTTGTAGTTATTCGCCGAGATTTTCTCACGGGTAGATACGCTCTCGCCCCGTGGAACGGACGGCTTCGACCACACTACGTGGGCCAGGTCTTTTTCACGATATCGATCGCTCTCTGTGCTATTCCTCTCGAGCAACCGTGAGGAAACACGATCGGTGATATACAGAGAAACAGTGATACGGACGGTTGTAACTACTTTCGGGACCGCGAGACAGTCCACGGGTTACAAGTGTTCAGTTCAGGAATCCCGTTCCGACACCTGGAACGAATTACAACCGTCCGTCTGAGGGGACACGACTCCACGAGATTCCCCGGTGATTGGCGTCTTCCGAAACGGTGAATACGCACATTGTATCTCGAAGGTGCTGAGGTGCGTCGTTGCCGATCCTCGGTGATTCATGGGCGGAAATCGTGGTCGAAATGAGGAGTCCTGTTAACGAATGTGTCACTGACAATTTATCCATGAATTGATTCGATATGCCCAACGACTGGACAAATCGACGAGATAGTTGAATTCTGTAGACAGATACGAGGTAGAAAACGCCGAGTTACGGCTCCTCGATCATCTTTTCCATAGAGAGGTGTTCAATCAGTGATCCCCGCCAGTTTACCAGAGCGTTTCTCCAGCAGGGCTTTCACCCTGTGAAATATTTTACTAGAAATTTACAATACCGTCGCCGCCATACCTTCTCGCGTCCGGAGTGAACCACCATTAACGACCCCGAACTGGAGGACGTCCGAAAATGCTTGCCGTGTACGTCCCCGGCACAAATCAACTCAAAATACTTATCTGAAGTATTTGACGAGAGACTCAGCAGGCCTCGGTCCCCCGAGAAAGGAGGACAGGTCGTTCGATTAGTTGTCACGATGCGTATTGCAGTCGGAACCATCCCGCGAGCAGGACGTCCGCGGTCCCTAGGGGATCGACTCGTAGATCTCGACCGAGGCAGAGGCCCCGATCCGTGACGCCCCGGCGGCCACCATCTCGCGGGCCTCGTCGAACGTCCGGATCCCGCCGGACGCCTTCAGCCCGACGTCGGGACCGACGGCGTCCCGCATCACCTCGATGTGGGAGGCGTCCGTCGGCCCGTCGTATCCCACGGCGGTCTTGACGAAGTCGGCGCCACCCTGGGCCACCAGCTCGGCGGCTCGACGGATCTCCGCCTGGGTGAGGTCGGGTGACTCGATGATGCACTTCAGCGTCCGGTCGTCGATGGCCTCCTTCACCGCCCGAACGTCACGGACGACGAGGTCGTCGTCGCCGTTCGCGAACGCCGTCCGGTTCATGACCATGTCGAGCTCGTCGGCGTGGTCGAGGAGCGCCCGGGCCTCGGCCAGCTTCGCCTCCGTGTTCTGGACGCCGTAGGGAAAGCCGACGACGGCGACGACGTTCGCCCGGCCGTCGAGGAGGTCGGCCGCGAGGGGTGCGTGATACGGAACCACGACGGCCGCGTGGAAGCCGTAGTCGAGCACCTCCCGACAGAGGGTCCTGATCTCCTCCTCCGTGGCCGTCGGGTCGACGTTAGTGTGCTCGATGACCGAGGCGATCGCATCTGGGTCGTCCTCGAGGACGTCCGTGAAGGTCATGTCGCCCTTGACGTGGCCGACGCCCGTTAATATACCCCCGCTGCCCCCCACCAGCGGACAGGGACGACTCGGGAAAGTGGACGCCGGAGGTGCCGCAAATCTGGTGGGAGCGGGCTATGCAGTCGGGAGGGGCCGGGCCGGGCCGGGCCGCGTCGGTGGGGCCCGGCACGGAGAGGGGGAAGCGGTCACTCGCGGACGATGGTCACCGGGATCGGTGATCGCTGGGCGACGGCCTCGGCGACGCTCCCCAGGAGCACCCGCCCGAGTCCCGATCTGCCGTGGCTCCCCATAACGATCTGGTCGAACCCGTTCTCGGTCCCGTACGACACGATGGACGGTGCCGGCGTGCCGTGGACCGCCGCGGTCTGGACGTCGCCGTCGTGGTCGGCCGCATGCTCCGCGGCCGCAGCCAGCAGCTCGTCGGCACGCTCCCGCAGGGTCCCCAGCAGTTCTTCGACGTACGTCCCTTCGAGGTCCTCGTGGTCGTAGTCGACGCCGAGGTCGATGGCGTGGACGATCGTGATCGACGCCCCCGGGAACCGCGAGAGCGCGTACTCGAGGGCCATCGAGGCCCGATCGGAGCCGTCGACCGCCACCAGGATCCGGCCAGGGAGGTCCCAGCTCTCGACGTCGGCCACCGTTTCGGGCACGATCGTCACGGAAACGGGGGCGCGGCGGGCGACCGCCTCCGCGACGTGCCCGACGAACGGACGGGTGATGGGCGACCGACCGTGGCTCCCCATGACTACGTGGTCGATATCGTGGTCGACGACGTGTTCGAGGATCTGCCTGTGCGGTACCCCGAACACCGTCTCGGTCTCGATATCCGTGTCGTACTGACGCGCCCACTCGATCGCCCGCTCGTGGTACCCCTCCGCGGTCTCTCGTGCCACCTCCTCCCATGGTCCAGGCATCCCCGGCCCCTGGTACCAGTCACGCTCGACGTCGACGACGTACAGTGCGGTGATCGTGGCGCTCGGGAACGACCTGGCGGCGTACACCACGCCGCCGTAGGAGTGCGCCGATCCATCGATCGGAACGAGGATGTTCGTGGTCATCGTGGTGGTCTCCTCCCGTGGGCTGGCCGATCTACCCCACCGGTGGACGATGGTGGAGGTTCGGTCGCTCCGGAGATAAACGGTGTCGTCGTTCCCAATCGGGGAGAACCGGCGTCGGGCGATCATCGCTACGCGGGGTTCGGTTCGGAGAGTCGGCCGGTCTTCGTCGGGGCGCACAGCATCGATCGACACGCTGGTGCGGCCACGAGTTGAGAAAGATTTATATAGTAGTAGCCTTTATCTCAGGTTAGTATTCGGGTGACGGCCGACCGCGCCCGATCGACGTATTCCAATGACTGAAACCACCATCCGAGAGTACAGTACCGAGCTCGCGGGAACGAAATCGACCGAGACGGCAGCGACCGAGACGGCAGCGACCGAGACGGCGGCGACCGAGACGGCGGCGACCACGTCCCGGGCGACGACCTGTCCCGAGTGTGACGGCCGCATCCAGGAGGACGCCGCCCACGCGGAACGGGTCTGTGTCAGTTGCGGGCTGGTCGTCGACGAGGAGGCAGTCGACCGCGGCCCCGAGTGGCGCGCGTTCGACGCCGCGGAGAAGGACCGTAAGAGCCGAGTCGGCGCGCCGACGACGAAGCTGCTCCACGACGAGGGGCTCTCGAGCGTGATCGACTGGCGGAACACCGACGCCTACGGGAACGCCCTCAACTCCCGGCAGCGCCGGAAGATGCACCGGCTGCGAACCTGGGACGAGCGGTTCCGGACCCGCGACCACAGCGAGCGGAACCTCAAGCAGGCGCTCGGCGAGATCGAGCGCATGGGGAGCGCGCTGGGCCTCCCGGACGACGTCCGGGAGACCGCCTCGGTGATCTACCGGCGCGCCCTCGAGGAGGACCTCCTCCCCGGCCGGTCCATCGAGGGGGTCGCGACCGCCTCGATCTACGCCGCCGCCCGACAGCTGCACCGCCCGCGCAGCATCGACGAGGTCGCCGCGGTGAGCCGCGTCGACGAGATGGAGTTCAAGCGCACCTACCGGTACATCAATCGGGAGCTGGGCCTGGCCGTCGAGCCCGCGGACCCCCTCGACTTCATCGAGCGGATCCTCGACGGACTCGACGTCGGCGACGAGACCCGCTACCGGGCACGGGAGCTCCTCCGGGAGTCGTCGGGCACCGCCGTATTCAACGGCAAGAGCCCGATCGGGCTCGCCGCGGCAGCCATCTACGCCGCCGGGCAGCTCACCGGTGACGCCCCGACGCAGGACGCCATCGCCGAGGCGGCGGACGTCAGCACCGTGACCATCCGGAATCGGTACACCGAGCTCCTGGACGCCGCTGGCGCCGAGTAGGTCCATCGAGGGACGAACTGTGGGACGGACTGAGGGACGAACTG
>SLIW01000303.1 GCA_007135435.1 Natronomonas sp. | reverse complement strand
TCTCCTCGTCGAGTGCGACGACGGCGGCGTCGTCACCCGGCCCGACGACGAGGTCCCGGTCCGACGGCGAGAGGGTCATTCATCTGGATGCACCCTTCGGCGGGATAAATCGCTTTTCATGTGCACGTTCGTGCACACGACTCGGGGCCGCGCGAATTACCGATCGACCGGGCGGTGCCGACTGGATCGGTCGGTGCCGACTGGATCGGTCGGTGCCGACTGGATCGGTCGGCATCGACGGTCTCGATCGGGTGCGGACGGGACCCTCCCTCGCGATCCCACGACAGCGTTACCCGGCTCGGGGCTGTACCCAGAGTCGATGGGTCGAGCGGCGTCGGGCTCCCGCGGCTGGATCGCCGCCCCGCTACTGGTGCTGCTCGGACTCCTTCTCCTCGGTGGCTGTGCCTCTCCAGCGACGGACGACACCCACGCTGACCGGGAGGACCTCACACCGGTCCCGATCCCGGTGGACGATCACTCAGCGGGCGACCGAGGCGCGGATGGGGAGGAGAGGGACGCGGATGGGAGAGAGAGGGACGCGGATTCGGGGATCGACGCAACCGGCGTGACCGATCCCGAGGTCCTCGCGACCGCCCACGTGGCCCGACTGGACGACGGGTCACTCCGGGAACGGACCTGGACGATGTACGACCGCGGCGAGCCGCTCCTGCAGTACACCGAGGTGCTACGTCGCGGCGGACAGGGCGACGTGGTCCGGACGACCAGGGCAGACGGGGAAGCCGTCGGGCTGGTGCTCCGCGACCGCGACGACGCGAGCTCGCTCCACGAGCGCCGCGTGGCCACGGCCCACGTCGACGAGCTAACCCGGACCGTCGACGGCGAGACGATGCACGCGCCCACAGACGGGGCCGAACCACTACCGGCCCTCGTGAATCCCGACCCGACGGAGGGCGACGCGGCGTTCGTCGAGGCGACCTTCTCCATCCCGACGAACGTGACCGCGGGGTCCTCGGGGGCGGATTCTCGGGGCCTCCGCGTCGCCGGCGTGGCCGACGCACCCCCGGACGAGCTCGTCGCCCCGTGGCTGGACGAGGCCCGGACCGCGACCCTCGAGGCGTCGGTGACGGTCGACGGGTTCGTCCGGTCGCTGACGCTGTCCTACCGCGCGGACTACGGCGACCGGACGGTCGTCGTGACCTACCGGGTCCGCTACGAGGTCGACGACGGGGCAGGGTGACCGATCGACGACGACGGGGCCGGATGACCGATCGACGGCCACCGGGTCGGCGAGAGCCGTCCTCGACCGACCTGCGCCGTCGACCGGCGCGCTTTTCCCCGGGGGTGCCGAACGGCGACCCGTGCTGTCGGTGGAGCTCCACACCCACTCGGAACTGTCGCACGACGGCCGCGACCCGGTCCAGCTGTTGCTGGAGCAGGCCGCCGCGGTGGGTCTCGACGCGCTGGCGGTCACGGACCACGACGAGATCGACGCCTCGCTCGCAGCCGCCGCGATGGCCCACGACCACGGGCTCATCGGCATCCCCGGGATGGAGGTCTCCAGCGCCGCCGGCCACGTGCTGGCCCTGGGGGTCGAGGAGCTGGTCCCGGCCGGCCTCTCGTACGACGAGACGCTCGATCGCATCCGCGAGCAGGACGGCATCGCCGTCATCCCTCACCCGTTCCAGACGTCCCGCCACGGTGTCGCGCCGCACGTCACGGACGAGCAGCTCGCGAGCGCGGACGCCATCGAGGTCTACAACTCGCGGCTCTTCACCGGGCGGGCGAATCGCCAGGCGGAACGCTTCGCCAGGGAACACGGCGTGCCGATGACCGCCGGAAGCGACGCCCACATCGCCGAGATGGTCGGCCAGGCGGTCACGGAGGTCGACGCCTATCACCCCAGCGCCGAGGCGATCCTCGACGCGATCCGCGAGGGCCGCACCAGCGTCGTCGGCAAGCGGACGCCGTGGTTCATCAGCGTCCAGCAGTTCGGCGGGGGCGTCACCCGCCGGATCGCCTCGATGCTCCCCTGGTGAGTCCGATGGGTCCCCGCCGAACGGACGTCACGACCGATCTGCAGGACGCCGACCCCGACGTGGTCAGGCGAGCCGTCGAGACCGACGATCCGCTCCCCGGAACTCGCGGGTTCGCCGGCGCTCTTGACGGCGCGCTCGTCCGGGACGTCCTCGGCCGCTACCCGCTCTTCTCGGAGCGCGACGACCCGCGGCGCTGGAGCGCCGACCCGACGGACCTCGACGACCCGGACCCCGTCCCTGCCGGCCACCGACGGGGCGGGGGGAGCGGAGACGAGCAGCTGTGGACCCTGCCAGAGCCTCCAGTATACTCGGATGACGCTGAGACCGTCTCGGCGGTCCGGCGCGCCGTCGTCGACGCCGTCGACGCGGTGGCGGCGGAGGACGCCCGGTGCAACCGGAGGCACGACGACGACCGTTGCCCCAGCGCGATCGCGTTCTCGGGCGGGATCGACTCGGCCATCCTCGCCGCGCGTCTCGAGGGGCGCCTGTACGTCGGTGGGTTCGAGGGAAGCCACGACGTCGAGGCGGCACGCGGCGCCGCAGCGGCCCTCGACCGCGAGGTGACCGTCGTCGAGTTCACCCACGCCGATCTCGAACGCGCCGTCCCGGAGGTCGTCCGCGCGACCCGCCGACGGAACGCGATGGACGTCGCCATCGCTCTCCCGCTGTACCTCGTCGCGGAGCGCGTGGCCGCCGACGGCCACGACCGCCTCGCGGTCGGCCAGGGCGCCGACGAGCTCTTCGGCGGCTACGCGAAGGTGGCGAACGCGCCCGACGATCACCGGGTCGAGGCGACCACGGTCGGGGGCGCGACCCGCGAGGTCATCGCGACGCTCCCGGCGCAACTCGAGCGTGACGTCCTGACGCTCCGCGCCGCGGGCGTCGAACCCGTCGCCCCGCTCCTCGACGATCGGGTGGTCGCCGCGGCGCTGCGGCTCCCCGACCGGCTCCTCGTCGACGGCGACGAGCGGAAGGTCGCCCTGCGGCGGGCAGTAGCGTTCCTCCCCGACGACGTCAGGAGACGCGAGAAGAAGGCGGTACAGTACGGCAGTCTGGTCTCCCGTGAGCTCGATCGCCTCGCCCGGCGCGACGGCTTCAAGCGGCGGATGGACGACCACGTCGGACGCTACATCGAGTCGCTCTGTCCGTGACCCCTATCGAGTCGCTCTGTCCGTGACCCCTATCGAGTCGCTCTGTCCGTGACCCCTATCGAGTCGCTCTGTCCGTGACCCCTATCGAGTC
>SLIW01000211.1 GCA_007135435.1 Natronomonas sp. | reverse complement strand
TCGTCGTGCATCCGGCCGGTGTGTCGCGCCACCAGGTCCTCGATGTTGTGGCTGAACGGACAGTGGCCGACGTCGTGGAGCATCGCGGCCGCCCGTACCCGCTCGGCCTGGGTCCCCTCCACGCCGAGGTGCTCGAGGGCCTCCGTCGCGAGGTGGTAGACCCCCAGCGAGTGCTCGAAGCGGGTGTGGTTCGCCGAGGGGTAGACCAGCTCGGCGGTGCCGAGCTGCTTGATCCGCCGGAGCCGCTGGACGGCGGGGGTATCGAGGAGTTCCTCGGCGACCCCCTCGACCGCGATGTGATCGTGGACGCTGTCCTTGATCGTCGCCATCGCCCGCGGCTTCGGCGGCACGGTTCATAAACCCGCGACCTTCCGGACGCTGCCGCTTTCCGTCCCGGGGATCGTGGATCGCGTGGATCCGGACTCGTCCGTCGGGCGGACGGTCCCACCGGTGGCCGCTGGCGGTCGAGTGACCGGTGGCGGTCAAGTGGCCGGTCACGGTAGGGGGAGCTTATATGGCACCGATATCACCAGCCGTGTATGTCACAGGGCGAGCAGCCGGCCGGGGAGGGTACCGGCAACTACGACATCGAGGACGTCCTCGAACAGTTACGGGTACTGGAGCGGACCGTGACGACCCCCGAGGAGCAACGGGAGGTCGAACGGGCGAAGCGGATGATCAAACGCGTCCCCGGGAGCGACCGCATCCGAAAGTACACCACCAGGGACATCTCCGAGGGGATCGTCGGCGGGATCGTCTTCTCGTTGCCGCTCCTCGTCGAGGACGGGGTCTTCGAGATCGCCGAGTGGTTCCTGGAGTTCACCGTGGGGCCCCTCCCCATTTTCCTCGCGGTCAACTCGATCTTCGTCGTCGCACTGGCGACCGGGTTACTGTACGCGACCGACTTCCGGGACGTCCGCATCACGAGCCCGATATTCGGGGTCGTCCCCAGGCGACTCCTCGGCGTGCTGGTGATCTCGTTCACGGTCGCGGCGGTGATGATGTTCATATGGGGCCGGCTCCACGAGGAGGACCCCACCGCGCTCGAACGGCTCGCACGGATAACGGTCCTCTGGGCGGCCGCCGCGCTCGGTTCGACGCTGGGCGACATCCTCCCCGGCGAGAGCTCCGGGACCGACATCAGCGACCTCATCGCCGACATCGGTGACGGGAGCGAGTCGAAGGAGTGACGCTCCCAGTCCGGAACCCCGTGTGGTCGTCGGCCACGCCGCGGTGGTAGCTTCCCCGGCCCAGACCACCGCTGGCCAGGGCTCGTGGAATGCCTGGACGGTTGTGCCTCGTCCATTCACCTCCTCTCGGCGCGCCGTCGATCCCGTGTCGTTCACTCTGCGCGTGGCATCCCATCGACGGACCGGCGCACCCCCTGTGCCACTCGGGAGACGCGACCGAGCGTACGGCTGATCGATCGGCTCGCTCGCTGGGCCGAAGCCACCTGTATTATCTCACCGGCCCGACAAGGAGTGGGTACATGGACCGCGACACCGTGGAGCCGGCTGTCGAATCGTTCCCGGGTGAACGGGCCGACCGCTGGATCGACCACCACCAGCAGGTCGCCGCCCCGAGCACCCCCTCCTACGAGTTCGTCTGGGACCTCACCGACGAGGCGGTCGGTCCCTTCTGTACGGACGTCGACGGCAACGTCCTGCTCGACTTCACTAGCCACGTCGCCTCGGCACCGCTCGGGTACAACAACCCGACCCTTCGCGCGCGGCTCGACGAGTTCGACCTCCCGAACCCCTCGAAGTTCGCCGGCCAGAACTTCTACGCCGCGACCGGCTGGCCGCCCGACGCGCCGGAGGTCCCGGGGCCGGCACAGCTCATGGACCGCCTGACGGAGCTCACCGCCCCGTACGGTCTCGACACGGTCTTCCTGTCGAACTCCGGGGCGGAGGCGATCGAGAACGCCATCAAGATCTGCTACGATCGGCGATCGGGCGCCAGCCAGGCGATCACCTTCAGAGGTGCCTTCCACGGCCGGACCCTCGGTGCGCTCTCGCTCAACCGCTCGAAGGCGGTCCACCGACGGCACTTCCCCGAGATCGCCGGCGTCCACGCGCTCCCCTACTGCCGCGACCGCACGTGCACCGCGTCGACCTGCGGGTGCGGGTTCTTCCCCACAGAGGAGGACGGTTCCCTGCTCGACGGGATGCTCGATTCGGACGGCGGACACCTCGACCCTGCGGACCTCGCGTACGTCATCGTCGAACCGATCCAGGGCGAGGGGGGCTACCGGTTCCCGAGCGACGAGTTCGCCGCGGAGATCCAGCGGGTCTGCGAGCGCCACGACGTCCTCCTGATCGCCGACGAGATCCAGACGGGCCTCGGCAGGACCGGTGAGTGGTGGGGCTCGGACCACTACGCCTTCGAGCCGGACGTGATCACGAGCGCGAAGGCCCTCCAGGTCGGCGCGACGATCTCGCGACGTGACGTGTTCCCGGACGAGCAGGGTCGCATCTCCTCGACGTGGGGCGGGGGCGACGTCTTCGCCGCGATGCAGGGGGCGCTCATCCTGGACACCATCGCGGAGGAGGGACTGCTGGCGAACGTCCGGGAGCGGGGCGAACAGCTGCGAGATCGACTCCGTGAGGCCGATCCCGGCCACGTCACCAACGTCCGCGGCGCGGGGCTGATGGTCGCCCTGGATCTCCCGTCCAGGGAGGTGCTCGATCGGACGATCCGGGCGGCCCTCGAACGGGGGCTGCTCACCCTCGGCTGTGGCCGGCGATCGATGCGCCTGCTCCCCCCGCTGGACGTGACGGAACGCGAGGTCGACCTCGCCGCCGACCTCCTGCTCGCGGCGATCGACGACGCGTCCACCGACGGAGGCACCGGAGGCGACCCCACGACGGTCATCTGATCCAGATAGACGAGCACGTCGGCAGACCACCACACCGGGCGGGTCGTAGAACAGGAACGCCGGATGGAACAGGAACCCAGGAGAGCACAGGAACGCCGGAGGGAACAGGAACCCCGGAGAGCACAGGCACACCGATCGGATATCCTACGACGACAGGCCCAGCACCTCGGAGGCAGCGGCCCCCACGGCCTCGACCTGACCGTCAGGCGCGTAGACGCCGAGGCGCCACTGCGCCCTGCGCGATCGTCTGAGGGCGCTCACGAGCTCCGAGGCGTCCTCGAGCCGCTGGACGACGTCGTCGACGACGACCCGCGTGCGTGCCTCCTTGAGGCCCGGCCGGGCGGGTATGTCGACGAGGACTGACTCGCGGTCGACGCCCGCCGCGTCGGCGATCTCGCGAGCGGCCCGCCGTTCGTCTTCGCGATCCATCTCGGTGACCACGTCGGGGACCCGATCGAGGCCGGTCCAGACCGCGCGCTTGTAGAGTTCGCGGCGCTCGATCCGGCCGCCGAGGTCGGGGACACGCTCGCGGAGCGCGACGAGGAGATCGTGGTCGGCCATCCGGACGAACTCCTCGACGTCGGTGTCGGTCCGGAGGAGCCGCTCACAGGCACGCTCGAGCATCGAACCGGCGATCCGGGAGACGTGGTGTCGGTAGACGATGCCGTCCATCAGCGCCCGGGCGAGGAGGAGCGACTCGGCCGTCTGGACGTTCCCCTCGGACAGGACGAGTCGGCCATCGCGGTACCGTAACCCGCGCAGGAGCCGGCCCGTGTCCACGCTGCCGTAGGGGACGCCGGTGTGGTGGGCGTCCCGGACGAGGTAGTCCATCCGGTCGACGTCGAGGACGCCCGAGACCAGCTGACCGAGCTCCCCCTCGCCGGCCACCAGGTCGGCCACGCGTCCGGGGTCGAGGCCGTGCGAGTCGAGCCTCGCGGCGAGGTCGGTCTCCGACAGCAGGTCCCCGAGCTCGTCGTGGTCCCGTCCGGTGTGCCGGCGGATGACGTCCTCCGTCTGGTGGCCGTACGGGCCGTGGCCCACGTCGTGGAGGAGGGCCGCGGCCCGGACGTGGGCGGCGCGGTCACCGTCCACACCGAGGTGGGTGAGGGCCTCGCGGGCGAGGTGATAGACCCCCAGCGAGTGCTCGAAGCGGGTGTGTGAGGCGGAGGGGTAGACCAGCCGGACCGTCGACAGCTGCTTGATGTGGCGGAGTCGCTGGACCGCCGGCGCGTCCAGCAGGTCCTCCGCGACGGGATCGACGGGGATCCAGTCGTGGACGGAGTCCTTGATGGCATTCATCGGCCTGGCTTCGCCCCTCGGTGCCAAAAAACGACGTGGAACGGTCGGCGGGCCCGTATGCAGATATCTCCCAGACGATCGTCCGACACCGACGAGTCTCTGCGACCCTCCGACAACGACGAATCCCGGTGAGTCACCGACACCGACGAGTCTCGGCGACCCTCCGACAACGACGAATCCCGGCGACCCTCCGGAACCCATCGGTCGCGGCGATCCTCCAGCCTGATAGATCGCGGCAACCTACTTGGCGGTCCGCACCCCACGACACACACATGGTAGAAGTCGGTGAGACCGTCCCGGACTTCACGGTCCCCATGGCCGGCGGGGAGGCGTACAACGACCTGGAGCCGTTCACCCTCTCGGAGACGCTCGGGGAGGGACCGATCGTCCTGGCGTTCTTCCCGGCTGCGTTCACGAGTGGCTGTACCGACGAGATGTGCGCCTTCCGCGACACGATGGCGGACTTCGAGGCGCTCGACGCGCGGGTCTACGGCGTCAGCGTCGACCTCCCGTTCGCCCTGAACGTCTGGATCCGCGAGCACGATCTCGGCTTCCCGATGCTCTCGGACTGGGACCACGAACTCGTCCACCTGTTCGACGTCGTCTACGAGGACATGTACGGGATGGTCGAGGTGGCCCAGCGGAGCGTCTTCGTGCTCGACGAGGACGGCGTCGTCACGTGGAAGTGGGTGCGCGAGGGCGACAATCCCGAGTTCGGGCCGTTCGTAGAGGAGGTCCGCGAGGAGGTCGCCGCCCTTCACCGGACCTGATCGGCTGGTCCACCGGCGAACTGCGCGTCGCCCCAGGACTCGTTCGATCGAGCTTCCCCGGTACCCCCCGGAGCGTGTGTTCGGTCTCCGGCTCTTCGAACTGGTCCGATGGTCGTTGGGCGACCACCATTGTGTAAATATGTGAGTGACGTCGTCTTGATTCCGACATCAGCAAAGCAGGATGTACATCAGTGGATACAGATGGAGGCGAAGCCGCCAGGAGCCTTTGAAGGGTGGACGAGGCAAAGGAATGTCGGAGGGGGCGAGAGCATATTTAATCCTATAAATCTTTCAAGAAGCTAATCATCGAACATAGGTCTCTGGTAGGGGTTAGCACGAGACAGTATCCGCCTTCTTCTCGGCCGACATTCCGATAAAAAATGACAAACTATTATATCACACTGGCAAATATCACCGGTCGTACCATGTACGACGAACGGCCCTCCCTGACAAGGCGGCGATTGCTCGCCAGTGGAGCCGCAGTATCGGTCAGCGTTGCCCTCGCGGGCTGCCCGGCTGACGACCCGGAGATCGACGACGACGACGACACGGCCCCGGCCGACGACACGGCCGACGACACGGCCGACGACGACCCCGACACGGTCGAGCAGACCATCCACATCACCCAGCAGGTCGAACCGCAGCACGACTACGATCCGGTCGTGCTGAACGACGCGTACTCCGGCCGGATCGCGAACCACTTCTTCGACGGGCTCTACGAGTTCGACGAGGGCTTCGAGCTCCAGCCGAAGCTCGCCGTCGACTTCCCGGAGGTCGAGCGCGACGGGACCCGGTACATCTTCGAGATCACCGACGAGGCGGAGTTCCACAACGGTGACCCGGTGACGGCCGAGGACGTCCTCCACTCGTTCCTGGCGCCCCCCGTCGAGGAGACGCGAAACGCGCCGAGCTACGGCATGATCGACCTGGAGGAGTCGACGACGATCGACGACACCACGGTCCAGATCGACCTCACCGAACAGTACGGACCGTTCACCACCCAGACGATGGCGGTGGACGTGGTCAACAAGGAAGCTCGCCTGGAATCGCTGGGCATGACCGAGGACGAGTGGTGGGACGCCGAGGGCGACCCGGGGCGGGAGGCGCCGTACAACCGGGAGAACCCAATCGGCTCTGGGCCGTTCCGGTACGTCGACCACACGGACGGCGAGTTCCTCGACATGGAGCGGTGGGACGACTACTGGGACGACCCCCTCCCGGAACTCGAGTCGGTCCGGTGGGTCGCCACGGAGGACGACGCGGCGCGCGTCTCGCAGATTCTCGCCGGCGACACCGACTTCATCACCGGGTTGCCCCCGGAAGACTGGGAGGACGTCGACGCGAACGACGACGTCGACGTCTACAGCGAGCTGAGCATCTCGTACTTCTACATGGCCTTCAATTGCAACGAGGGCCCGACGGTGGAGGCTGACGTCCGCAACGGGATCGAGCACGCCTGGTCCGCGTCCGACTTCGTCGAGACCGTCATCGGCCCGGCCGGCGCGCGGATGACGGCCCCGGCCGCAGACCAGACCCTCGAGGCGATGGGTCTCGACCCCCAGGACTACGCTGGGCTAGAGAACGAGTACGACCCCGAGCAGGCGGCCGACCTCATCGGCCCGCACCTCGACGGGACGTGGGAACCGCGCCTCATCGCGCCGCCGGACGACATTCGCGTGAGCCTCTGCGAGCGCGTCGCCGCCCGACTCGGCGAACTCGAGGAGTACGGCGTCGAGATCGACCCACAGGTCCAGCGGCTGGACTGGGCGGAGTTCGGCGAAGCCTACCTCACCGGGGACGAGGACGACTACGCCGCGTACACCCTCGGGTGGACCGGCGGCGCCGACCCCGACTTCTACATCTTCCCGCTCTTCCACGAGTCGGCCGAAGGTCTCAGCAACGGCACCTACTACCAGCCCGACACGGACTTCCACGACAACATCCAGGCGGCGAGACAGTCCGTCGACGAGGACGAACGCGCCGACCTGTACGACGAAATCTTCACCGAGATCCTCGAGGAGACGGTGCACTCGCCCACCTACACGATGATGAACTCCATCGCGGCACAGCCGCACGTCCAGGACGCCGAGGTCCACCCGCACTCCTCGATCAAGCCGCGGCTGGTCTCGGGCCACCACAACGTGAACATCCAGTAGGACTCGAACATCGTCGCGGCCGGATTCGGACGCCACGGACACACACCACCGGACGCACACCACCGGACGCACACCACCGGACGCACACCACCGAACGCACACCACCGAACGCACACCACCGGACGCACAGCATCGATCTCCGATTGGGTGCGGATAGTCGGTCCGGACGGTTGGTTATTCCCGGTGGTTGTGACGACTGGAACGTAACCACCGAACCGACCATCTCGTACTGCCAATCGGACGAGGATGTACCACGCGACCTCAGGACCGCGATTTGCCATGGGTGCCGGACCCAGAACCACGATCTGCTCGTCGACGGCGCACGCGGGACCGCGGTCTGCCATCGACCGGAAAACACTCCGACGGCCCCAACAAGATTAAGGTGACAGCGGCGTGAAGAACTGCAACCATCGGATGAGGCGAACACGGAGATGACGCTGCTCAGGTACACGGCTTGGCGGCTGGCGCAGGCAGTCCCGGTGCTCATCGGGATCCTGTTCATCACGTTCCTGCTCGTGAACGCCGTTCCCGGCGATCCCGTCCGCCTGATGGTCGAGGGCCAGGAGGTCGACCAGGCGACCATCGATATGCTCGAGGCCAGGTACGGCCTCGACAAGCCGTTCCACGAACGGTTCGCGAACTACGTCCTCGGCGTCATGCAGGGCGACCTCGGACACAGCTTCCACCGCGGGATGCCGGTCACCGAGCTGATCATGATCCGCGCCCCGCCGACCCTGATGCTCGTGCTGTCGGCGTTCGTGTTCGCGCTCGCCACCTCGATCCCCCTCGGCGTCATCGCGGCGAAGCGCCGTAACGAACCCGCCGACCACGTCTCACGACTGTTGGCCATCTTCGGCGTCTCGACCCCGTCGTTCTGGATCGGGATCATGCTCATCATCGTCTTCGCGGTGTGGCTCGGGTTGCTGCCTTCGGGGCGGCTGGTATACCCCTGGCGTGATCCGGGGTTCTACGGGCTCAACAACCGTCTGGAGCTGTGGTACCACTCCATCCGGCACCTCATCCTGCCGATGATCGCCCTGGGGACCCTCCAGATGGCGACGCTCATGCGCATCGAGCGGTCCTCGATGGTGGAGACGCTGCAGAAGGACTACGTCCGGCTGGCGCGGGCCTACGGCGTCCCCGAGCGGACGATCCTCCGGAAGCACGCCTTCCGATCGGCCCAGCTCCCGGTCATCACCATCGTCGGGCTGAACCTCTCGACCGCGCTGGGCGGGGCGGTGCTCATCGAGACGGTCTTCGAGATCAACGGGATGGGCCGGCTCATCGTCCAGGCAATCGCCCAGCACGACTACCAGGTGGTCCTGGGGGTGACCGTGGTGCTGGCGTTCATCTTCCTGATCGGCGTCATCATCACCGACATCTCGTACGCGTACGTGGACCCGCGCGTCAGCTACGGAGACGAGGATTGACACATGGCCACGACCGAAGGACAACTCGACGAGACCGCCGAAGGAACGGGCGAGGCCCGGGTCGGCTGGCGGCACACGATCGACCAGGTCAAGCGCGACACCACAGCCCGCTGGGGAATGTACGTCATCGTGATCGTCACGTTCGTGGCGTTGTTCTCCGCCCTCGACGCCAACCTCAATCGACTCACCCTCGGGCACATCTCGAACTACGCGATCGGTCAGGCGCTGCCGCTGCTGGAGCACCCCGAGCGGATCCCGCCGCCGGGGGAGATCTACCGGAACGAACCGCCGGCGTTCGCCGAGGGCGGCAGCTGGGAGCACCCGATGGGGACCGACCACGAGGGCCGCGACTACCTGACGCGCATCGTCTACGGCACGCGCATCTCCATCGCGGTGGGTTTCGTCGCCACCTTCATCGGCCTCGTCGGTGGCGTCGCCATCGGCGCCGTCGCCGGCTACTACGGTGGCTGGGTCGACGACGCCCTGATGCGCTTCGTCGAGACGATCTACGCCATCCCGGCGCTGGTCCTGGTCATCGTGTTCACCGTGTTCGTGAGCGGCGGCCGCCCCGACGTGATCTACGCCGTCGTCGGGGTCGGGCTCGCATCGATCCCGGTGTTCTCCCGCATCATCAGGAGCCGGGTGCTGAGCGTCAGGGAGATGGACTACATCGAGGCGGCCCGCGCCGCCGGCGTGAAGGACCGCAACATCATCATGCGCCACGTCATCCCGAACAGCTTCGCCCCGGTGCTGGTCTACGCGACCCTGCAGGTGGGCGTGGCGGTGCTCATCGTCGCCGGGCTGTCGTTCCTCGGGTACGGCGCCCAGCCGCCGACCCCCGACTGGGGGCAGATGCTGAACTACTCGCACGGGTTGATGCACTCCAGTCCGTGGCACAGCATCTGGCCCGGAGTCGCGATCATGATCACCGTCGCCGGGTTCAACTTCTTCGGTGACGGCCTCCAGGACGCGCTGGACCCGCGGATCGAGAACTGAGGTGTGGACACGTATGGAACACATGCACGATCGAAGCGACGACCGGCACATCCACCGAGGCGACGACCGGCACATCCACGAACCACGGAGACGAGACCGAGGCGGCGACCCGAGCGGGGGACCATGAGCGTCCCCGGCGAGACGATCCTCACCGTCGAGGACCTCAAGACGTACTTCTACACCGAGGGCGGCGTGGTCCAGGCGGTCGACGGGATCTCCTTCGACGTCCGGGCGGGCGAGATCGTCGGCGTCGTCGGCGAGTCAGGCGCCGGCAAGAGCGTCGCGACGACGAGCATCCTCCGGCTGCTCGACGACGCGGGCGAGATCGTCTCCGGCGAGATCACCTACCGGGACACCACCATCGTCGGGTTCGAGGAGGCGGAGGAGGGCGGCGAGCTGGTCCCCCGCGACGACATGCTCACCAAGAGCGAGATGCGCAAGGAGATACGGGGCAACGAGATCGCCATCATCTTCCAGGACCCGATGGAGAGCCTCAACCCCGTCTACAAGGTCGGCTCGCAGATCCGGGAGTTCATCGAGCTCAACCGGGACCTCGAGGGCGAGGACGCCAAGGAGGAGGCGATCGAGATGCTCCGGGAGGTCGGCATCCCGGAGCCGGAGAACCGCTACGACGACTACCCCCACCAGTTCTCCGGCGGGATGCGCCAGCGGGTGCTCATCGCGATGGCGCTCGGGTGTCGACCGAGCCTCATCATCGCCGACGAGCCGACGACGGCGCTGGACGTCACCGTCGAGGGGCAGATCCTCGACCTCGTCGACGACCTCCGCGACGAGTACGGCACGAGCTTCATCTGGGTGACCCACGACATGGGCGTCGTCGCCGAGATCTGCGACAGGGTGAACGTGATGTACCTCGGCCAGATCGTCGAGCAGGGCCCGGTCGACGACATCTTCCACGACACCCAGCACCCCTACACCGAGTCACTCCTCGCGTCGATCCCCAGGCCCGACAAGACCGTCGAGGACCTGAACCCGATAGCGGGGGTGATGCCGCAGGCGATGAACCCGCCCAGGGGCTGCCGGTTCCACACCCGCTGTCCGGACGCTCGCGAGGCGTGTCGTGACATCGAACCCAGGTTCGTCGACGTCGGCGAGGCACCGAGCCACCGTGCGGCGTGTCTCAAACACGACGACGTGGGCTACTGGGACAGCGTCCCGATCGAGAACGAGTCCCGCGACGGCGTCGTGGCCGACGAGGAACCGCCGGCGGGCGGACAGGAGACGGAGGCCGGACGATGAGGACCGACAGCGACCCCACGGAGGCTGGACGATGAGGACCGACACGGACTCCACGGAGGCCGGACGATGAGCAGCGATACGGACCCCACGGAGTTCGGCACGATCGGCGAGGCGACCGCGGCTCCGGACTGGGTCGGGGGCGAGGACGGCGACCCCCTCGTCGAGGTCGACGGGCTGACGAAGTACTTCCCGTCCGAGACGGGGTTCATCGCGAGCATCCGGGGGGCGCCCGACGTCCAGGCGGTGGACGACGTCTCCTTCGAGATCCGGGAAGGGGAGACGCTGGCGCTCGTCGGCGAGAGCGGCTGCGGCAAGAGCACGCTCGCCAGGGCGGTCCTCCAGCTCCAGCGACCGACCTCCGGGTCGGTCCGGTTCAAGGGCCAGGACCTCACCGAGATGTCCGACCGGCAGATCCGGCCGCTCCGGCAGGACATGCAGATGATCTTCCAGGACCCGCAGTCGTCGCTCAACCCCCGGATGAAGGTCGGGCGCATCATCGAGGAGCCGATGAAGGCCCACGACCTCCACGACAAGGAGGGCCGCCGCGAGCGGGCGAAGGAACTGCTGGACAAGGTCGGCCTCGATCGGGCCCACTACAACCGGTACCCCCACGAGTTCTCGGGTGGACAGCGCCAGCGGGTCAACCTCGCGCGGGCGCTGAGCACCGACCCCGACCTCATCATGTGCGACGAGCCGGTCTCGGCGCTCGACGTCTCCATCCAGGCGCAGGTGCTGAACACCATGCGGGAGCTCCAGGAGGAGTTCGACGTCACCTACCTGGTGATCAGCCACGACCTCAGCGTCGTCCGCTACATCGCGGACCGCGTCGCGGTGATGTACCTCGGCCACATCGTCGAGCTCGCCGAGAAGGAGGAGCTGTTCGAGAACCCACAGCACCCGTACACGCAGGCGCTGCTCGAGGCCATCCCCGTCCCGGACCCCTCGGCGACGAAGGCGCGCGCCACGCTCGAGGGCGACGTCCCCAGCCCCATCAACCCCCCGTCGGGCTGCCGGTTCCGGACCCGCTGTCCGAAGCTCATCCGACCCGGCCGGTTCGACGGCGACCGGGAGGGCCTCGACGAGGACCTCGACGAGGATGTCCGGGAGGCGATGCTCGACGACTACGAGATGTCGGAGGAGACCTGGCGCGACACCCTCGGGTTCGCCCGGGCTGTCAAGCGGCGATCGTTCGTCCTCGAGGAGGACTACGACGCCGAGCGGACCGCCAGGCTCCTCGAAGACCGGTTCTTCGGGGAGGGCTTCCCACCCGGGGAGTCGGGCGACGTCGTCCAGGAGGCCTGTCGACTCCTCGCCGAGGACGAGTGGGAGGAGGCCGGGGACCTCCTCGAGCGGACCTTCGAGGAGTCGAGCATCTGTGCCCTCGAACGGCCGTACTACGAGGTTGAGGCGGAGCACGGCGACGACGTGCACGTGGCGGCGTGTCATCTTCATAAGGAGTAGGGCGGTCGAGCGGGGCGAGACCGCCAATAATCCGAGCGGGGAGCGTAGCGACCCGCGAGGAGTAGCACGGGTCGGAGCGATCGCCGCGAGCGAGACCCGCGGACAGCGCGAGCGGGGAGCGCAGCGACCCGAGCACTCTGTCGGGACCAACTACCCCCAGGAGGCCCTCATGCC
>SLIW01000328.1 GCA_007135435.1 Natronomonas sp. | reverse complement strand
GGCCGGACAACCGGCTCGGCGTCGAGGCGATGGGCTTACTCGAGGCGTACGGCATCGACGTACCGGAGGCTGAGATCGTGGACTCGGCCGCGGAGGCGTCAGGGTTCGCCGAGTCGCTCGGCGAGCCGGTGGCGATGAAGGTCGTCAGCCCCGACATCGTCCATAAGACGGACGTCGGGGCCGTCAAGCTGGGCGTCGAGCCCGGTGCCGTCCGCGACGCCTACGAGGAGGTCCTCACCCGGGCGCGCAACTACCAGACCGACGCCACCATCCTCGGCGTGCAGGTCCAGGAGATGGTCGACGTGGACGCTGGCGTCGAGACCATCGTCGGCGTGAACCGCGACCCGCAGTTCGGCCCGCTGCTCATGTTCGGGCTGGGGGGCATCTTCGTCGAGGTCCTCGAGGACACCACCTTCCGCGTCGCGCCGGTCGCCGAACCGGAGGCCCGCGGGATGCTCGACGACATCCGCTCCGCGCCGCTCCTGCGCGGCGCCCGCGGCCGCGAGCCCGTCGACGAGGCGGGCGTCGTCGAGGCCATCCAGCGGCTCTCCCAGCTCGTCACGGACTTCCCGGCGATCCTCGAGCTGGACGTCAACCCGCTCGTGGCGCTCCCGGACGGCGTCCAGGCCATCGACGTCAGACTGACCGTCGACCCCGAGAGGCTATGAGGGACCCAGAGAAGCCATGAAGATGCTATGAGCGACCCCGAGAAGCCATGAAGACACTATCGATCACCGCGACCGAAGAGGGAACAGGGAAGACAGCCATCGCGCTGGCGGTGGGCCTGCTGGCCCGCGACCGGGGCGTCGACGTCGGCTACATGAAACCGAAGGGGACCCGCCTGCAGAGCCACGTCGGGAAGGTGGTCGACCGCGACCCGCTGCTCGCCAGCGAGCTCCTGGACCTCGACGCGGCGCTCCAGAACATGGAACCGATCGTCTACTCGTCGACGTTCGTCGAGAACGCCGTCCGTGGACAGGAGGACCCCGGGGAGCTCCGCGAACGGGTCCGGACCGCCTTCGATGGCCTCGCGGCGGACCGCGAGCTGATGCTCGTCGAGGGGGCCGGCCGGCTCTCGACCGGAGGTATCGTCGAGCTGACCGACCCCGAGATCGCCGAGCTGCTGGACGCCGAGGTGCTGCTGATCACCGGCTTCGCGCAGCTGGGTGACCTCGACGAGCTGCTGGCTGCCGCCGACGCCATCGGCGACCGGCTCGCCGGCGTCGTCTTCAACCGGGTCACCGACGACGCGCTCGACCGCCTCGAACGCGACGCGGTCCCCTTCCTGGAGAGCCGGGGCTGCGACGTCGTCGGCGTCCTGCCCCACGAGCGGGACCTCGCCGGGGTGACGGTCGACGAACTGGCCGCGGAGCTCGGCGCCGAGCGGCTGACAGAGGGGGCACCCGAGTCGTTCGTCGAGCGGTTCCTCGTCGGGGCGATGGGCGGCGACGAGGCGCTGCGGTACTTCAGGCGCACCCGGAACGCCGCCGTGATCACCGGCGGCGACCGCTCGGAGATCCACGCGGCGGCGATCGAGGCCTCCGGCGTCGCGTGCCTGATCGTGACCGGGGGCCACCGGCCGACGGCGTCCATCCTCGGGCGGGCCGAGCAGGCGGGTCTCCCCGTGCTCGGGGTCAACGCCGACACCCTCAGCACCGTCGAGCGGACCGAGGAGGTGGTCCGGAGCGGCCGGACCCGGGACGCCGAGACCGTCCGTCGCATGCGGGCGCTCCTCGAGGAACACGCGGACGTCGACGACATCCTCGGGGCGTAGCAGGCCGCGGCTGACCGGACTGCAGATGTGTTGGTGGTGGCCGAGTTGGCGGTGGCAGAGTTGGCGGTGGCCGAGTGTGGCGAACGTGCTCGGTCCCGGTTGCCGGGATACCGCACAATTCATTCCATGGGCGGGGGCATTGTGGAGGTATGCGTCTCGTTCAGGTCGCGGTACCGGCGGGGAAACGGCAGGTGGTCGAGGAGACCCTGGAGGACGGGGGGATCGAGTACATCGTCACCGACGAGAGCGGTGCCGAGGACGGCGACGCCCTCTTCACCTTCCCGTTGCCGACGGCCGCCGTCGAGTCGACGCTCGAGGCGCTCCGTGGGGTCGGGATCGACGAGAGCACCTGCACCGTGGTGCTCGACGCCGAGACGGTGATCTCCGCACGGTACGAGAAGCTCGAGGAGCGTCACACCGACGAGGCGGAGTCCAACGAGGAGGGGCTCGCCGGTGCCGACCGCATCGCCCGGGAGGAGATCGAGAGCCGGGCGAAGGACCTGCTCTCCAGCACGTCGACGTACGTCGCGCTGACGCTCGTCAGCGCCGTCATCGCGACCGCGGGGATGCTCCTGGACTCCCCGGCGACGGTCGTCGGCTCGATGGTCATCGCGCCACTCATCGGTCCCTCGATGGCCGCCAGCGTCGGGACCGTGATCAACGACCGGGGACTGTTCGAACGCGGCGTCAAGATGCAGGTGCTCGGGATCCTCGTCGCGATCGGGAGCGCGACGATCTTCGCCCTGGTGGTCAGGTACCTCTTCCTCGTCCCGCCGGGGATGGACATCCTCGAGATAAGCGAGATCAACGAGCGGGCGACGCCGAACTTCCTCGTCCTCGCCATCGCGCTCGGCGCGGGGATCGCCGGGATCCTGAGCCTCATCACGGGCGTCTCGACCGCCATCGTCGGCGTGATGATCGCCGTCGCACTCATCCCGCCGGCCGCCGCGGTCGGCCTCGGGGTCGCCTTCGGGCTGCCGAGGCTCGCCCTCGGGGCGGGCGTCCTGGTGACGGTGAACGTCCTGTCGATAAACCTGGCGTCGCTCGTCACGCTGTGGTTCGAGGGGTACCGTCCCGAGCGGTGGTTCCAGGTGGGCGAGGCCCGGGGCGCACTGCTCCGGCAGGTCGCCGTCCTCGCCGTGACCATCGCCGTGCTGTCGGTCTTCCTCGGTGGAGCCACCTACGACTCCTACGTCGCCGCCACCACCGAGGAGGAGATCCGGGAGGTCGTGGGCGAGGAGATCGATCAGGCCGAGGTCGAGGTCACGGTGCGGGACCTGACCGTCACGCGTTCCGGCGTCATCCCTCCGTTGCAGACCGACCGCGTCGTCGTCACGCTCGCCGTCGATCCCGACGACGACCCCCCGCGGCTCGTCGACCGGCTCGAAGCGCGGATCGCGGGGCTCACCCACGACGGCGTCGCCGTCGAGGTAGAGTACGTCCTCGTCGAACGGGGCGGTGCGGACGCGGGCACGGACG
>SLIW01000210.1 GCA_007135435.1 Natronomonas sp. | reverse complement strand
GTTCCTGGACCCCCTCGAGGGCTTCGACGGCGACGGCTGGCCGTTCGACCGACCGGTCCACACCTCGGAGCTGTACGAGCGCCTCGAATCGGTCCGCGGCGTCGAGGACGCCGTCGACGTCTCGGTCGCCGTCGGCGCGGGACCGGACCTGGCGACCGACCGGACGGCGCTCCCCTACCCGGAGTCGGTCACCGTCTCCGTCACCGAAGACCGGCGACGGTGCGGGAGGGGGTTCTGAATGGACTTCTCGATGCTCGGTGCACACTCGCCAGGTGCGTGGCGCGACTGGCAGCGGCGAAACGTCGAGATACTCGGGGCGACGGGGGACGTGGACGAGTCGACGGTGACCGGCGTCCGCATCGCGCCTCGGACCTACCCGCTGTATCCCGAGGCGACAGCGGTCCTCGACGGTGCCACGGTTCGCGGCGAAGCGGGACACGTCAGGTCCGGCGAGACGTCGAAGGGACCCGAACGCGACTCGCTCGCGTTGATCGACGTCGCCATCGACGAGTGCGGGCACCTGTACCTGTTGACCGAACGCGGCGACGTCTATCGGCACGAGCCCCCGGGACGGCAACTCGCCCGGCTCGGCTGCCTGTCCGACGACGCCGGCGAGCCGCGGGCCATCGCCGTGACCGAAGGGACGCTCTACGTCGCCTTCACCGACCCCGGTGCGGTCTACGCCTACTCGCGACTGCTCGGCCAGACGAAGTGGATCCTCGAGGAAGGGATCCGCGACCCGGTCACGTTCGTCCGCGACGGCGACGACCTGTACCTGCTCGACGCCGGAGCTTCCCCTGCCAGGGGGCATCTCGGCCGCATCACCGAGTCGGCGACCGTCGAACCGATCCTCACCGGCCTCTACGACCCCATCGACGCGGACGTCGACGATGACGGGACGCTCTACGTCCTCGAGCCACAGCTTCGCGTCACCGGTCCCGACGAGGATCCCGCGGCCCGTGATCGATATCTCGTCCGGCGGCTCGATGGCCGAATCCTCGACCGACCGCCGGTTCCGGCGGCGGAGACGGTCTGGATCCCGCCCGAGGCCTTCCGCATCCTGGACACCGGCGAACCGTTCGTCCCCGGCTGCCTCGCGGCCGGCGCGGCCGGCGAGGTGCTGGTCGGGGTCGCTCCCGGCTCGGACAGCGAGCGGTGGCTCCTCGGGTACCGTCCCGACGAGGCCGCCTTCGACTACCACGTCCGGATCTCTAACGGCTGTAGCGTCCTCACCACGGCGCGGACACGCGACGAGCGGCGACTGTTCACCGTCGACGGCGAGGGACGACTGTTCGGTATCGATGCCGTCGCGGCTACCCGCCGAGACCGACGTACGGGCCGGTTCGAGGGGTACCTTCGGACCCACTTCGACGCCGGTACCGAGGGAACACGGTGGCACCGGCTCACCCTCGACGCCGAGCGGTCGACGGACACGGCGGTGCGACTGCACTACCGGTCCACCGATTCGCCACCGGGTCCGGCGTCGACCGATCCCGACGCCGAACGGGGAGCGTTGCGGGCGGTCACCGGCATCGGCCCCCGGACGTCCTGGCGCCTTCGGCGCGCCGGCATCCGCGACCTGGCCGCGCTCGTCGATCGGGATCCCGAGACGATCGCGACCGTCCTCGGCGTCGAGGAGATCGCCGTCGGGCTCGACCAGGTCACGGACTGGCAGTCCCAGGCCGACTCCCTCATCGAGGACGACTCGGTCGACGAGGGTGACCTGCAACTCGTCGACGGGATCGGCCCGATACGCGCGGCCAGGTTACGAGCCGCGGACGTCACGACCCTCACGGCGTTCGTCTCGCTCGAGCCACACGTGGTCTCGGGGCTGCTCACCCGAGAACTGCAGGCGGTCCCGGTCTCTCGGGTCGAGCACTGGTTCGAGCAGGCCCGGGCCATCCTGGCGGAGCTCCCCGCCGAGCCCACCTTCGCCGTGGACGGGGGATGGACGACGGTGTCGACGACGAGCCCGCGAGACGTCCTGCTGGAGGACGCCACCGGTCGCTACCTCCAGGTACAGCTGGATCTGGTCGGCACGACGGACGACTCGCCGCGGGTCGCCTCGCTCGATGCCAGCCATCCCCGCCAGTCATACGTCGAGGAGCTGCCGGCGATCTACCGGGAGCAACAGGGGGACTTCCTCGAGCGGTTCCTCGCGCTGTTCGAGCGGATCTTCACCGACGTCGACGCGGGGATCGACGACCTCACCAGCTATCTCGACCCGCGGGCCATCCCCGCGGACCCGGGCCACCTCGAGTGGCTCGGGAGCTTCCTGGCGACCGAGATGGACGAGGGCTGGCCGACGGAGGCCAAGCGCGCGTTCGTCGAACGGGCGCCGGAACTCTACCGGAAGCGCGGGACGCGACCCGGTCTCGTGGCAGCGCTGGAGGTCTACCTCGACCACGTCGACGTCCGACGACCGTCCTGGGACCGGGCGCTGCGGCGGGAACGCGAACACACCGACCGCCTGGTCGAGCGGGGCTACCTTTCCGCGTCGGAGGCGAGCGAGGAGCTGGCCCAGCTGCGCGCGCTGGCGGCCACCGACGAACCACTCGTCCGCGTCGTCGAACACGCGGAACTGGACTGCATCGACGACCCCGACGTGCGAGAGCTGTACGCCAGGGTCATCAGCTGTCCCGAGGGATTCCTCGTCCTGTGTCATCCCGCGCTCGAGGACGCGCAGTTCCGGGCGATCGGCCGGATCGTCAGGTCCCAGCGGCCCGCCCACGCCAGCGGGCGCGCTGTCGCGCTCCGGCACCTCACCGTGCTTCCGGGAACGGCCGGTCGGCGCGGCTTCCACAGCTACCTCGGCGTCAACAGCGTCCTCGAGTCACACGGCTTCGAGCTCGAGGACGCGACACTCGGCCAGGACACCGGGCTCGGATCGCGGGAACCGAGCGCCACACTCGGCGTGCGCTCCCGACTCGACGAGGACGCACACGTCTCCTGAGCGCTATTCGAGGACCAACTCATGCACACAAATCCGAACTCGGCACGACAGGGGGAATCGATCGACGACTGCGCGTTGCACCGGTCCGAACGCAACCGGTACTTCCACGGGAAGCTCATGTCCGCGCGGGACATGCAGGCCGAACAGCGGTACTACCGCGGCCTGTTCACGCGCCAGGCCAGCCTGGTCACCGGCCAGGGGGTCGTGAGCGGTCTGGAGGTGGACCTCGAGGAAGCCGACGACCCGGAGGAGGCGTTCGACGTCACGCTCCGTCCCGGGTACGCCGTCGACTGCTGTGGCCGCCCGGTCG
>SLIW01000512.1 GCA_007135435.1 Natronomonas sp. | reverse complement strand
TGATGAAGCCGGCAACGACGAAACCGGCAACGACGAGACCAGCAACGACGAGACCAGCAACGACGAGACCAGCAACGACGAGACCAGCAACGACGAGGCTGGCGAGGCGATCGACGACGCCGGGGGCGCAGCGGCTGCTTCCGACGGCTCTCAAGCGCGCCGTCGAGCCGTCCTCTACCCCGACACGTTCACCAACTACAGTAACCCCGACGCGGGGCGGGCGGCCGTCCGCGTGCTCGAGGCGGCCGGGGTCCACGTGACCGTCCCCGACGGCGTCGGCGACACCGGTCGGCCGGCGTTCTCCAAGGGGTTCCTCGACAGGGCGAAGGCGACGGCCCGCGAGAACGTCGAGGCGCTCGTCCCGTACGTGGAGGACGGCTGGGACGTCGTCGTGATCGAACCCTCCGACGCGGTCATGTTCCAGTCCGACTACCTCGATCTGCTCCCGGACGCGGAGGCGGAGGCCCTCGCCGAGAACACCTACGGGGTCTGCGAGTACCTCGACGCCTTCGACCTGGACCGGCGCCTGGCGTTCGACGCGCCGTTCACCACCCTCACCTACCACGGCCACTGCCACCAGAAGGCGACCGCGAAGGACCACCACGCGGTCGGCGTCCTCCGCCGGGCGGGCTACGAGGTCGACCCCCTCGATTCGGGGTGCTGCGGCATGGCGGGCTCGTTCGGCTACGAGGCCGAGCACGGCTCGATGAGCGACGCCATCGCCCGGATCCTCTACGAGCAGGTGGACGAGAGCGACGGCGATCGCGTCGTCGCCCCCGGCGCCTCCTGTCGGACGCAGCTCGAAGCCCGCGACGGCGCGCCCGAGACGCCACCGACGCCGATCGAGGCCGTCGCGGAGGCCCTCGAGTCCGGGGTGTACGGGACCTGAGCGTCCGCTAGAAGTCTCGCCACCGACACCGTTTCGGCCCGACAGCGCTACCGTGACGGAGGCCGCGGAACGGCCTGCACCTCGCTCACCGAATGCAGGGTGTGTCGCCCGCTCACCCGTCTTCCGACGGACGCGCCGCCATCTCGAGGAGCGTCGTCCGTTCCAGTGCCGCGAAGTACGGTGGTGCGTCGAACTCCTGCTCCAGCGCGAGGACCCGATCGAGCGCGGCCTCCGGGTCGTCGTCGCCCGCGAGCTCCTCGGCCAGGCCGAGGTACGCCGCCGCCAGGTCCTGGAAGGCGGCCATCCGGGCGCGCTTCGCGTCGACGATGGCCTGTCGCTCCTCCAGATCGTCCAGGTCCCGATCCAGATCGGAGCCCCGGTCCAGATCAGGGTCCTTGTCCGCCACCTTCGGTCCCGTCGTTCCACCCGGTTCGGTCGTTCCACCCGGTTCGGTCGGCATGCCGGCGTCGCGGTCGCCCAGCCACGCCCGGATGGTGCCGATGTCGTCGTCGAGCTCGTCGAGCAGCGCGTCCGCCTCCTCGCCGATGATCTCCGCCTGTCCCGCCAGCAGCCCCGCCTGCGTCCGGCAGTAGTCGACGAGTTCGGCGACCGTCAACGGCTCCACGTCGTCGCTCATCCCTCCCCCGTTCGCGCTCCAGACCGAAGACGGTTGGCACGCCGGTATGGGTCGTGGTAACGTCGAGGCGAGTTGGGCTCGATCGGTGAAGATTACTTCGAGAGAGTCGGGAGAGTACGCTCCGAAACGACGTGTCTTGGAGACTGCCGGCTCGAATAGTTACAGCCGACAGTATCAGTCGTTCCCCGGGGAGACGCCATCCTCCCGGGAACATCGACCGTTTTCGCCGGTGGGTTACCCCTGGCGGCCCGGGGGGTCGTTTTATAAATAACCGATACTTATCGGGTGCAGAAGGCCGGCCACGAGGAAGCGAGCGACGTCGGCTTATAAATAACCGATACTCATCGGGTGATCGACCGCGGCGAGCGTCACCGACCGCGAGCGAACAATGTGCGAGAACCCCAGATGGTAGCGACCCGTGAGATGAGCGAGCGGAGGGGTTCCGGTTACACCAACGATTCTGGGACGGGCGGGGCTCCGGTGAGCGTGCGGCCAGTGTCGCGGCGGCCGCACGTTTCAAACGGGTGGCCGACCCACGTAGGGGCATGTCCGCTTCGGAGCTCGCCGCGCGGGTGACGGAGGCGCTGGCCGTCGACGAGGAGGAGTTCGCCCGGCGGGTCGACCGGGAGGTCGCGGCCCTGCGGGAGGAGATCGCCGCGGGCACCTTCGACAACCCGCAGGCCATCGTCGGCCTCGAGTACGAGTTCTACGCGGTCGACGCGGAGACGGACGCGCTGATGCGTGTCCCCAGGCGGCTGCTGGAGTACATCGGCTTCGAGAAGGAGCTGGGGCTGCACAACGCCGAGCTGTCGACGGCGCCCCAGCCGCTATCGACCTTCGGGCTCCGCGCCCAGGAGGCGGAGGTGCAGGCGAAGCTCGAGGCCGCCCAGCGGGAGGTCTCCCGCGAGGGGATGCAGCTGGTCAGCGACGGCATCTGGACGGTGCCGCCGATCGGCGAGACCGCCTCCTCGTACCTCACCGACAGTGTCGAGCAGGACGGCGTGCGCATCGCGACGAACATGTCCGACGCGGTCCGCTACCACGCGATGGCGAACACCGCCTACGCCGCCGACCTCACACTCGAGGCGCCGCACGTCTCGCTGTCGGCGGACACGGTGATGCCCGAGAGCCTCATCACCTCCATCCAGCCGCACTACCAGGTCTCCCACGCCCCGGACCTCCCCGAGCACTTCCGGTACGCCCTCCGCGTGGCCGGGCCGCTGCTCGCGCTCTCGGTCAACGCGCCGTTCTTCCCGCCGGACCTCTACGAGGACGTCGACGGGGCGACCGTCCTCGAGGAGTGCTGGATGGAGAACCGGATCCCCGTCTTCGAGTCGGTGCTGAACCCCGCCGACGGCGAGAAGGTGACCTTCCCGGAGGACCTCGCCGACGTCGACGAGGCCGTCCAGCGGATCGCCGACGACGAGACGGTGGTCCCGGCGCTCCTGGAGCCGGGAGGGCGCTTCGACGACCGCTTCGCGCACTTCCGGCACAAGCACGGCAGCTACTGGCGGTGGGTCCGGCCCGTCTTCGACGGCGCGTCCCGGGAGATGGCGAACGCCCGCATCGAGTTCCGGCCGCTCCCTGGCCAGCCGACCGTCCGGGACACCGTCTCGCTGCTGGCGGTGTTCGCCGGACTCCTCGAGAGCCTGCCCCGCCGCGAGCACCCCGTCGCGGCCCAGCCCTGGGAGGCCGCCAGGGAGAACTTCTACGCCGCCGTCCGCGACGGCCTCGACGCCGACCTC
>SLIW01000045.1 GCA_007135435.1 Natronomonas sp. | reverse complement strand
CGACCCGAGGCGGTCAACGCCCTCACCGGCGAGATGTTCGGCCGGCTACGGGAGCTCTTCGAGGACCTCGAGGAGCGAGGAAGCGACGTCCCCGACGTGGTGACCATCCGGGGCGCCGGCGGGAACTTCTCGGCGGGCGTGGACATGGGCTCGGTGCCCGAGTGGGCGGCGATGGACCCGCTCGATGTGCGGGATGCCCTCGAGGGCGTCCACGACGCCCTCCGGGCGATCGAGGACCTCGGCGCGCCGGTCGTCGCGGCGCTGGAGGGACACGTCCTCGGCGGCGGGCTCGAGCTCGCGCTCGCCTGCGACGTCCGGATCGCCGACGAGACCGCCAGCGTCGCCCTCCCCGAGTCGGACATGGGCCTGGCGATGGACCTCGGCGGGCCACAGAAGCTCCCCCGCTTCGTCGGCGAGGGGATGACGAAGTACCTGATCATGACCGGCCGATCCATCGACGCCGATCGAGCCCACCAACTCGGGCTGGTCGAGGAGGTCCACGAGAGTGCGGCGTTCGAGGACGCGCTCGAGGAGCTGGAGGACGATCTGGCCGAGAAGCCGACCTACGTCCACGACCTGGCCAAGCGGCAGGTACACGCCGCGCGGCCACCCCACCTCGACGGGGAGCTCCAGCGTGGGATCCACCACGCGATCGCCGCCTACCACGAGGACGAGACCCAGCGGCGCGTGGCGGAGTTCTTCGATCGGTGATCGCGCCCGACGCGGGACCCGGCAGACGACTAACCTCGATCCGAGAATCGGGGGTTGCGGACGCGGATCCTGCCGCCGTCGAACTCGGACGCCCCCGCCGAACCCATAAGACGCCACCGGTCCACCCGCCACCATGACCTGGCAGGTGATGCCCGCCTACGACTCCTACGAGCGGGCCCGCCGGGAGTTCTCGTGGGACCTCCCCGACGAGTACAACCCGGCGGTCGACCTCCTGCGGACGCACGACGATCCGGACCGGGTCGCGCTCAGGTACGACCCCCCTGGCGGTGAACACGCGGAGCCGAGCGAGTGGACGTTCGCCGAGCTCGACGACGCCTCGGACCGACTGGCGGCCGCCCTGTCGGAACTCGGCGTGGGGGCCAGCGACCGGGTCGGCGTGGTCGTTCCCCAGCGCCCCGAGAACCCCCTCTCCCACCTCGCGAACTGGAAGCTCGGGGCGGTCTCGGTGCCGTTGACGGTCCTGTTCGGTCGCGACGCCCTCCAGTACCGCCTGGCTGACAGTGGTGCCCGGGCCGTCATCGTGGACGCCGACCGCCGGGAGACGATCGAGGAGGTCCGCGGGGAGTGCCCCGATCTCGAGGTGGTCGTCGAGGTCGGCTCGTGGGCCGAGGGAGACGCCCACGCCTTCGATGCGCTCGTCGACGAGCACGATCCGGGGATCGACGTCCACGACGCGACGCCCGAGACCGAGACCGCCATCATGTACACGAGCGGGTCCACCGGCCCGCCGAAGGGTGTCCTCCACAGCCACGCGCTGTGGCTGGGTCGGGCCGCGGCAGCCCAGAACTTCTTCGAAGGATACGCAGTCGGGGATGGCACTCGAGACGGGGACGTCGGCGGCGATGCGGTCGTCTGGACGCCCGCCGACTGGGCCTGGGGCGCCGCCCTCGGCGGGACGCTCTTCGGTGCCTGGCACCACGGGGTCCCCGTCGTCGGTCAACCCCGCGAGGGGTTCGACCCCGGCGCCGCCTACGACCTCATGGTCCGCCACGGCGTCACTCACGCCTTCATGCCCCCGACCGCGTTGCGGCTGCTGATGACCGTCGACCCGCCCGCCGACGACCTCGCACTCGAGGTCCTCGCCTCGGCCGGCGAGCCGCTGACCCCGGAGGTCGTCGAGTGGGTCGACGAGGCGTTCGACGACGTGGCGATCAACGAGTTCTACGGGCAGACGGAGCTCAACCTCGTCGTCGGTAACCGCTCGGACTGGTTCGACCCACGGCCGGGCAGCATGGGCAGGCCGCTACCGGGCTACCGGATCCGGGTCCTCGATCCCGAGACCCGGGAGGCGCTGCCGCCTGGAGAGACGGGCGAGCTGGCGGTGAAGCCCGACGACCGCCGGGTCTTCTTCGACGGGTACTGGGGGCTGCCCGAGCAGACCGCCGCCAAGCAGACGGACGACGGCTGGTTCCTGACCGGCGACCTCGTCGAGCGCGACGCGGACGGCTACGTCTGGTTCGTCTCGCGAGCCGACGACGTCATCCTCACCAGCGGGTACCGCGTTGGGCCCATGGAGGTCGAGTCGGCCGTCCTCGAGCACCCCCAGGTCGAGCAGGTCGGCGTGGTGGGGATTCCGGACGACGTCCGTGGCGAGGCCATCAAGGCGTTCGTCCAACCCACCGACGACGCGTTCGATCCGGAGACGCTCCGCCGGGAGATCCGCGAGCTCGTCCGCGACCGGCTCGCCGCCTACGAGTACCCCCGCGAGATCGAGTTCGTCGAGTCGCTCCCGACGACCTCCACCGGGAAGGTGCGCCGGCTCGAACTGCGAGAACGGGAGGGATCTGAGGAGTAGGAACCCGACGGCGGGCAATCCGACCGAGAGCAGGGCGAGGATTCCGACCGAGGGTAGGTCGAGAGCCTGCGATCGAACAGTCCCCGATCCGAGGAGGGGGAACGCGTGGAAAACCACCTAATATTTTGGGAATCACGTTGACACTCACCGCGTACTACCACTCCCGATGGGCGGTCCCGGTCTCGACATCCCCACGCGTTCAACACGGCCGTTCGGCCTCTGACATCCGGACGCCGTTCCTTCGACTGGGACCGGCCATCATCTCACCGGGGTAGCGCGTAGTGTCGCTCCCCAGAGGCGTGTGTACACGGCAACGGGCCCTGTCGACCACCACTCGATCCGTCCAAATGACGGTGTTCAACCGACGAGGCGCCGTTCCGCTACGTCCCTGTCTACCACTCCAACTGATGCTTCGAACGGTTGCGTCGTAAGTTCCGGCGAACGATTTGGCTGGTCGTCTCCGGGGATCCCCAGCCGCAGTCACAAAACAAGCGCACCTGTACAACCAGGGTCGGATAATCGACGAGTCAGGTTGTGTTTTCGAAAGTAACGTTTCGAGCGAGGCAACTTAACTCGGTGCTGAGGCGATCTGCGTCGGTCGAATCCAACAGGACTTTACTTCGGGCCGCCGTTGTCCACGCGATGGCAGACGCCGACGACGGCCCGGGGCCGCGGGTCCTCGACCGCAAGCGGGACGCGACGCGCTACCGCGTGCTCGTGGAGATCGCCGCCCGTCAGCCGGCGGTG
>SLIW01000471.1 GCA_007135435.1 Natronomonas sp. | reverse complement strand
CGGGCGTGAAGAGCATAGCCGTGTTTCGTGAGCACGGCCTAGACTCGTGAGCATAGCCTAGACTCGTTGAGCGTGGCCTACACTCGTGAGCATGGCCTTGTCTCGTGACAGACCGCTGTATTGAATCGACCCTCCGAGTCGGTATCCCCACATCTGACGAGAGTACGGCAGTTCTCGTCGAACGTGCTGATTGCATCGAGCGGGTGCCTCACAGTGCGTCGACGAACTCGCTCACGACCCGGTTGAATCGCTCGGGCTCTTCGAGTGGTGGACAGTGGCCGCTCTCCTCGAAGCGTTCGACCGTCGCGTCCGGGACGAGCTCGGCGACGTTCTGGACCGCCTCGACGGGTCCCCTCGTCTCGGCCGTCCCGGCGCAGACGAGCATGGGGACGTCGATGTCGGGGAGGACAGCCCGGTAATCCCGCGTGTGCGTATCGAACAGGATGGCGCTCTTGATCGGTGCGGGCGTTCGGGAGATCTCGTCGAACTGTAGGGTCTCCATCTCGACCGTGGGGTCGGCGAAGACCTGCTCGGTGAAGCGTTCGATGAGACCCGTCGGATCCGACTGGGCCAGTTCGAGTACGGTCTGGAGATCTTCGAGTTCGACGAGCCCGTAGTCGTAGTCCTCCCACCGGTACCGGGTTGCTTCGATGTCGACGTCGACCAACCCGTCGATCCGGTCGGTGCCGAACTGATCCACGTAGTCCCACGAGACGAACGCACCCATCGACCACCCGACCAGGACGACGTCCTCGAGGTCCAACCGCTCGATGAACGCATCGAGGTCGCGAGCGTATTGTGGAACCGTGTGTCCCAGTTCTGTCTTCTCCGATCGGCCGTGGCCCCTGAAATCGATGGCGATCGTGCGGTACTCGTTCGAGAGCCCGGCCAACTGGGGTTCGAAGAACCGCAGACTGTGCATCACCCCGTGGAGGAAGACGATCGGCTGGCCCTCGCCACGGTCTTCGTAGTAGAGGTCCGCTCCGTCGCATTGGACGTATGGCATGACGTGGCTAGTACGGTGTCCGCAGCGATAACACCACCCGGAGGCCACCGGAGCGTGCTGTATCCATCCTCTGTATCGGTCAGGCCGACTCTCTCAGGCACCTCGCAGATCGAATCAGGCTGTTCGAGATACATGGTGCATCTGCACGTCAGCGTCCTGCACAACCGACGGGAACGTGGAACGGTTTAGAACCGCGCGGAAACACGTGAATCGGTTTGCAACCGCGCGGAAACACGTGAATCGGTTTTCAATCGCGCGGAAACAGTGTCCGACCTGGACGCTGGCAGTCACCGCTTCGATTTTCGCTTCTGCGCCGGGTGATCCGCGATGAACACGCTCGTGTCGTCCGGGACGTCGTCGGTCACCCAGGAGTTCGCCCCGATGCTCACGTGGTCGCCGATATCCACCGTCCCGAGCACGTTGCTCCCGGCGCCGATGACGACGTGATCACCGACGTCGGGGTGCCGCTTGTAGTCCTTCGCGAGCATCTGGTCCTCGCCTTCTTCCTCCTCGAAGTGGAGCGCGCCCAGCGTGACGTTCTGGTAGATCCGGGCCCAGTCGCCGACCGTCGCCGTCTCGCCGATGACGACCCCGGTCCCGTGGTCGACGAAGAAGTACTCGCCGATGTCGGCCCCCGGGTGGATGTCGATGCCGGTCTCGGTCTTGGAGTACTCCGCGAGCTCGCGGGCGTACTCGACGCTCTCCGCCTCGTACAGGACGTGCGCCACCCGGTGGGTCAGGATGGCGTGGAACCCCGGATACGACCGGATGATCTCGCAGTAGCTCTTCGCCGCGGGATCGCCCTTGTAGGCGGCCTCGACGTCCTTCTTGAGGGTGTGCCGGATCGCCGGCAACCGGCCCAGCGTTCCGTCGACGATGGCGGTCAGGTCCTCCGTGTCGCGATCCGAATAGGCCGTGACGCCCTTCTGGATACAGGCACCCAGTTCGGTCAGGCGGGCGCGGGTTTCGTCGGGGTCGTCGAGCAACGCCGTCGCGTTCCAGCACCGGGGGAACAGGAGCTGTTTGAGAAGCGGGAGTTCGTCTCGCAGGGAGTCGCGGCGAGGATACTCCCGCGAGGCGTCGGTCGGGAAGGGCGATTCGTCCGTTCGATAGGCCTCGACGAGTTCTCGGTGAGCGTCGCCGGTGTACTCGTATTCCATTTGATGGGTGGTGAGGCTGTCGAGTAAAGTCAGTTATTGTACCCGCCTTCGTTTGTCGTCATCGGGCTGCTGCATCCATCCTCTCGCGCACGGGACGGCCGCGTGCTGCGAACCGCCTCCGGGCATCGTCGACCATCGCCGGAGCTGGAGGTCGATTCGCTCCAGCGGGCCCTCCCTGATCGTCATCGTCATGACGTCGAGTGAATGGGTGTAGTGTGTCCAGCCGACGGGTTTGCTCACCGGGCGCGGGAACACGGGATGGAGGAAGGGGACCGAGAGCTCGTCGGCGATGGTCCGGCCAGTCGCGCCTCCGACTTGACGCCCGGCCTGTATTACGCAGGTATTTGACGAACAATTAGGATTACTGTGTTACCATGACCAGGACCGACCCTTCAGACAGCATCAATGACGAACTCGATAGACCCTCGACCGATTCACGTCGACGGGCAGGTGACGAATCGGCCGCCATCCCACCCCAGGACCCGCCGGCGGATCACGAGTTCGACCACCCACGTAATTCCCAGGACGACGGCGTAGGGGCCGAAGAGGAGGATGTGTACGGGACTATCGGTCGTGACGAACACCTCGACTGTCAGCATATACGGGACCACGATCACGAACAAGAGGATCGGAACCACGGCACCATGGCGGAGCAGCGCCGCCAAGGGAACCGCTGTCACCGCGAATACGATGACGAAAACGACGAGCGCCATCGCCTCCGGCCGGATTCCGGAACGGACGACGAGCAGCATGGTCGCCACCCCGAGTACCCCCGCGAACCCGGCGACTATCCAGGCGATCGTGTACCGAGGCAAGGGGAGGTCCGGGAGGTGCTGGAGACGCCGCGAACCGATACCGTAGCCGCGCCTGATGGCGAACTCGACGAGGCCGGCCAGCAGGAGGAGTGCCAGCCAGACGTACCACGTGTTCGCGTAGCTGAGGACGTACAGTGGCCCGTCCACGATGATGTGGCCGTTCAACGTGCCGAAATTCGGTTGGGGCGACGTCAACTCAAGATATGTGGTGGCTGCGAGCACCGAAAGGAACCCGACAGCTGAGCAGATGAGCCGCGTATGGGCGGTGACGAGGACCGCGACGAAACCGAGGGTGAACCCGG
>SLIW01000007.1 GCA_007135435.1 Natronomonas sp. | reverse complement strand
CGATGTCCCTGTCCCGGGAGTGGTCTCGAAGGGGTCCGCTCCGTCCGCGCGGCCGTCCTCGCGGTCGCCGGGCGGCATGGTGGGGTCGCCGGCGGACGTGGCGGGGTCGCCGACGGGCGTGGCTGAGTCGCCGGCGGGCGTGGCCGGGTCGTCGGCAGGCGTGGTGGGGTCACCGACAGGCGTGGCGGCATCGTCGTCCCTCACCGCGAGGTCGGCCTCGTCCACCGTCACGTCGTCGTCGACGATCTCGAAGAACCGGTCGAGTAGCGCGTCGCCGTCCATCCCCCTCGGTCGCAGCTCCGTGAGCAGTCTCCCCCGGTTGACGATGCCGACCTCGGTGCACACCTCCGCGGCCGTCCCCACGAAGTGGGTGGACAGGAAGAGGGTGTTCCCCGCCCGGCGGTAGGTCTCGAAGAACCGCTTGACCCGCTCCTGGACGATCGGATCGAGGTTCGTCAGCGGCTCGTCGATGAACACGACCGGCGGCTCGTGGACGAACGCCTGCGCCACGAGGACCTTCTGGCGCTCGCCCTGCGAGAGGTCCGCACAGAGGGTGTCCAGCTTCTCGGCGAACGCCAGCCGCTCCGCCCACCGGTCGAGGCGCGATGCGAGCGTCTCGGCGTCCAGCCCGCGGGTCGCCGCGGCGAACTCGAAGTACTCGCGGACGGTCAGGAACGACGGCGGCCTGCCGTTCTCCGGGAGCACCCCGACGTGGCGGCGCGCCTCGACCGGCGTCGCGACGGGGTCGACCCCGGCGACCCTGGCGGTCCCCTCGTCCGGCCGCAGCTGGCCGGTCAGGACGTTGATGGTGGTCGACTTTCCGGCGCCGTTCGGCCCCAGGAAGCCGTAGCACTCGCCGTGATCGACCGACAGCGAGAGCCCGTCGAGGGCGACCACGTCGCCGTAGCGTTTCGACAGCCCGCGCGTCTGGATGGCCGCCATTCGCCCGGCGATTCAGTCCCGCACGGTGTATAGCCTGCGGAGGACTCACCACTCGTTCGGCGGTCGGGCGATGGGGGACTCGGACGTCGTGTGGGTGGAAACCCGGACGTCGGGCCGTCGACTACGTCCCCTCGACCAGCCTCCGGAGGTGCTCGGGCGGCACGGCGCCCCGGGCGACGTGGTCGCCGGCGACGAAGGCCGGCACGCCCGTGATACCCCGGCGGCGCGCCGCATCGAAGGCCTCCTCGACGGCCGCGGCACTGGCGTCGTCCGCGAGCGTCGAGGCGACGAAGTCCCCCGGGAGGCCAGCGGCGGCCGCGACCTCCTCGAGGACGGCGGCGTCACCGACGTCCCGTCCGTCCTCCCAGAGCGCGACGAAGACCCCGCGGTGGAAGGCCTCGAACGCGCCGGGGTGTTCCTCGCGGGCGCGCCAGGCCACTCGCTGTGCGTCCAGGGAGTCCATCTCCCGCGCGAGGTCCTGGGCCATCTCGACGCCGTAGCGGTCGGCGAGGCGGCGGACGTTCTCCCTGGCCCGTTCGTAGTACGCGTCGTCCTTCCCGACGTCGACCGTCGGGTCCATCGTCCCGTCGGGGCGGCGCTGGCCCGCCCGGAGGTCGAAGGGGTGCCAGTCGACCTCGAGGGACGACGCGGCCGGCCGCCCCTCCCGGTAGCGATCGAGCGACGCGTACCCCAGATAGCAGAACGGACAGACGTAGTCGGCGTAGACGAGGACCGAGTCGACTGACGGCTGGCTCATAGGCGGCCTTCGGCGAGCGGGTAGGAAAGCCCATCGCCGGCGTGCGTGGCCGCCGTCGACCCGCGAGTGTGGACGGCGAGCCCACCGGAGGATGGTGGCGTTCGATAATCACGCGACGATTGGGCGGACCGGGACTTCAGCGGGCGATGAGGGGTGACAAGGGTTCAGGGGGCGATGATACGGACGGGGTTCAGCGCAGGATGAGAGGGAATCCGAGACAAAAGGGGATCCAAGGTGTATCCCGCAATAGTCTCGATATTATATATAAAGTAACCTAAAGAATTAGGTATCATGCGGCGGCGAGAATGCGTTCGGCACCGTGTTGGCGGATCGGGAGGTGACCGGTGGCGGCCGTCACAGCACGACGGCGACGACGGCGAAGAGGATGAGGACGCCGGTGATGTCGCAGACGTTGGTGACGATGGGGATGGTCGTGTCGTCGGGGTTGTAGCCGAGGCGGTAGGACGTCTGGACGGCGACCAGGCTGAAGACGACGACGATGACCGCCAGTAGCATCCCGCTGAGCAGCGAGATGGTGAGCACCTCCACGAGTGTGAGGACGCCGCCGAGGACGGTGCCGATGGCCCAGGCGGCGACGCCGACGAGGACGAAGACGGTGAACCCGAGTGCGAGGATGGCGCCGCTGTTGGCCCGGACGTCGGGGTTGTCGGCGCGCATCTCGAGGGTGCCGAGGTGCAGCTGGGTGGAGAGCCGCGAGCACATGATCGAGCCGAGGTTGCCCGCGGTGCCGATCTGGACCGGCACCAGCACCAGGAGGGAGGGGTTCTCCAGGAGGACGTCCTCGTAGACCTCGAGGACGCCGCCGGAGACCATCTGCAGGACCGACAGCCCGGCCAGCAGCGGGACCATCGTGACGACGATGGTCCGGGTCGACCAGTCGTCGAGGGGGTCGACGTCGACGAGGCCCAGCTCCTCGTAGGTCTCCGCCAGGTCGGCGGCGAGTCCGGAGAGGTCCTCGCCGCTGCCGCTGTCGACGCTCACAGCACCAGCCCCACGAGGTAGACCGCGACCAGCAGGAAGACGATCCCGAAGACGTCCCCGAGGGTGGTGACGACGGGGCCGATGAGGTTGTCCGGATCGAGCCCCCGGCGGTAGCCGACGAACAGCACCGACACGAGGACGCTTAGCATCAGGACGGCGGACAGGAAGCCCGCGACGATCATGATCCCCACGAGCTCGAGCAGGCTCCCGCGCGAGCCCATCACCAGGAGGACGAGGAAGGCGACCACCGCGATGAAGACGGAGACGACCATCCCGTTGACGAACGAGGCGACGACCGCGTTGCGGAGCCGACGGTCGCCCACGTCGAAGTGCGGCTCGACGAGCCCCTGGTGGAGTCCCGAGGAGAGCCGCGCGCCGAGGCTCCCGTAGACGCCGCCCCGGGTGGCGAGGAACGCCGGCAGGAGGACGAGGAGGCCGGGGACGCTCTCGATGCCGGCGCGCATCGTCTCGCTGCCGAGCACCGTCCCGGCGAAGAGCCCCGCGACGAGGCTGACGACGATGACCGGCAGCGCCTGCCGGTAGACGTCGACCGCCGAGTCCTGTTCGAGCATGTCCGCGTCAACTCGTAGG
>SLIW01000207.1 GCA_007135435.1 Natronomonas sp. | reverse complement strand
CGTCCCCCGCACCGGCGCCTACGACGGCATCGAGGCGGCACTGGCGGGCCACGACGCGCTCGTGACCGCGACGCTAACCGTCCCGCCGTTCAGCAAGCACCTGGACGACCGCTTCCCGACCGAGATCGACGGGCAGTCGGTGCTGGGCGTCCCGACCGACGCGATGCTGACGTGGGTGTTCAACCTCACCGGCCACCCCGCCGCATCGGTGCCGGCGGGCTTCACCGACGACGGCCTCCCGGTCGGCCTCCAGGTGGTCGGCCGCCGGTTCGCCGAGGAGGACGTCCTGGCCGTCGCCGCGGCGCTCGAGCGGGCGCGGCCGTGGGCGGACCGATACCCAAACTCGTCACGGTAGCGCCCGGAGCTCACGTGGTGGTATCAGGAAGTTCCCCCGATGCCTGTTCCGGAGGTACTGCAGGATGCCGTTGTCCCGTCGCTCGCCGACGGCCGTCTCGGCGGCGAGGTCGAGCCCCTCCATCGCCAGGCGGAGCGCCCGGAAGTCGGCGACGTCGCGCTGGAGGGAGACGAACACCATCCCCGCCTCGCCGTTGTCGGCGGAGGTGACGTCCCGGCGGAGGATCGGTGGTCGACCGTCCTCGCGGAAGCGCGCCAGCTTCTGTGCGTGGCCGACGACGCCGTGCTCCGCGACGACCTCCCGGAGGCCCCGTTCGTCCACCGGCTCGACGCCGTTGTGGTCGGCCAGTCGCTCCCCGTACTCCCCGACGTCCTCCACGTCGAGGTCGGGGGCGAAGAGGTGGGCGATCTGCTGGGCCGGCGGGTGATCGAACCACTCCTGGAGCTGCAGCCGCAGGAGCTCGACGTGCTGGGTCGTGCCGCCGGCGAACCGTCCCTCCTCGATCGTCACGCGATCCTCCGGCGCCTGGGTCCGCCGCAGCCCTGACCGGAAGTTCATGAACGTCGGCGCGTCCTCGTGGACCGAGCCCTCCGGGAGACCCTGGAGGTTGGCGTCGTTCTCGGCCGGCAACCCGCCGCCGACGAAGCCCTCCCGCCGACGCACGATAGTAACCACGTCCGAGAGGCTCCGGACGGCCGTCCCGTTGGCCTCACCGCCGTCGAGCAACACCCGAGCTGCTTCCTGGACGGCGCCGAGGTGGTCGCTGGCGAGGTGGACGAGGACGTCCGCGTCGTCGGTGGCGACGTGCTCGCCGTCGTGGAGCGGTCCCGCCGGAGGGAGGTCCACTCCCTCGAGCGGTTCGTCGTAGCGGTCGAAGTACGCCGGGGAGTATCCGACGGTGAACAGCAGCCCGTCGCTACCCGCCCGGTAGGCCCGCTCGAGGTCCGTGAACGCCCCCTCCACGCGGTCGCGGTCCGCCGATCGGTCGGCCCCCACGTAGGAGAGCCACAGGAACGCGTGGCGTTCGGGCAACCGCGCGTTCCCGTGGTCGTCACGCTCGAGCAGGTCGTTCCAGGCGTGCTGGCGGGCGGGACGCTCCGACGGGTCGCCGGAAGGGACGTCCCCGGTCCCCGTGGTCAGGCACGCCGACACGGCGGGCAGCGCACCGGCGGCAGCCAGGCCGCGCAAGACCGACCGCCGTCGCATGCCCACGGCGTCGTCGCGGGGGAGCATGAACGCTTCGCCCCCTGGAACCACGCTGCGTCTCCGGCGCCAGGGCGTCCGGTCGACGCATCGTCGTCCGGACGCTCCCGGTTGGACAACGATATTCGCGACATCCGCGCTCGCACCACGCAGTTTAAGAGGTGCCGCGACGACCCACGGGAGCATGGACCGGCGGCGATTCGTGGTGCTCCTCGGTGCGGCGGGGATCGCGCCGGGAGGCGGGTGTCTCGGTCGCGACGACCCACCGGACGAGCCCGCGTACGGCGACTGGTTCGACAACGTCCGGAACTTCGAGGGGTTCGTCGACCGGACCGACCGCGATCCGGTCACCGTCCTGGTCGGCACCGGCGACCGGGGCTGGCAGTTCGATCCGGCGGCGGTCTCGGTCGCGCCGGGCACGACCGTGGTCTGGGAGTGGACCGGTCGGGGCGGCGACCACAACGTCGAACACCGGGACACCGACTGGGAGAACCCCGGGGGGACCGTCGCCGAGGAGGGCCACACATGGGAGCGCGAGTTCACCGAACCGGGGACCCACCTCTACACCTGCTGGCCCCACGACGGACTCGGCATGCGTGGCGGCGTCTTCGTCGACGCGCACGCCCAGTGACCGGCCGTCGGTTGCCCGTCCTGGATTGGAGACGGAGCACCCGCGTCGTATCTGCATAAGCTACGCCACCACGGCGCAAAGTATATAGTCGCGATTTCCGATACAGGTGGCCATGTCGCTCGGTCGGCGGGAACTACTGACGGGGGGCGCAGCCGTGGGGATGGCGGGACTGATCGGGGTCGGGACGCGCCGCTCAGTCGCGGGGTCCGACGTGGACGGGTCCTGGGTGGCGGACTGGGGAGAACAGGACCCACCCGAGCCGTACGACGCGTACGACGAGGACGAGGACAGGCACGTCGTCTCGACGGAGGGCGACGGCGACTTCCAGACGATCCAGGCGGCGGTCGACGCCGCCGACCCGCGGGACCTGATCCTCGTCGAGCCCGGCGTCTACCACGAGGAGGTGGAGATCCACGACACCAGCCACCTCACGATCCGCGGGACCGACCGGAGCGAGGTGATCCTCGACGGCGAGTTCGAGCGGTACAACGGGATCGTCTCGACCAGGCCGCACACCGTCGTCGAGAACCTGACGGTCCGGAACTACAACGCGAACGGGGTCTACTGGATCAGCGACACGATCGCCGAGCCGATCCGTGGCTACCGCGGCAGCTACCTCACCGCCTACAACAACCGGGTGTACGGCATCTACGCACGGAACGCCGAGCACGGCCGCTTCGAACACTGTTACGCGTCCGGCTGCGACGACGCGGGCTTCTACATCGGGGAGTCCCAGCCGGCCCACGCCGTGATCACCGACTGCCTCGCCGAGCACAACGCGATGGGCTACTCCGGGACGAACGCCGGTGGCGACCTCGTGATCCGGAACTCCACCTGGCGGGACAACATGACCGGAATCGTCCCGAACACGCTCGACTCGCAGGCGGGGGCGCCGCAGGGCCACGCCGCCGGCGGGATCCTCCTCGAGGATAACCACGTCCACGACAACAACAACCTCTCGGTCCCGGCGATCGCGAACGCCTACGCGATCTACGGCACCGGCATCGCGGTCGCCGGGGGCCAGCGGAACGTCGTCCGGAACAACACGATCGAGGACCAGCACAAGTACGGGGTGGTCGTCTTCCCGATGCTGACCGACACCGCCCCG
>SLIW01000302.1 GCA_007135435.1 Natronomonas sp. | reverse complement strand
TCGACGCCGAGCCGGTTGCCCGCTCGCGCCTCCACCTGACCGAGGACCTCCCGGGCTCGGTCCCGATCGACGTCGAAGGTCGTCGGCTCCGTCCACTCGGTCTCTCGGATTCGGGCGTACTCGGCGAGGGCGTCGAGGCTCCCGACCGCCCGTGCGGGGTCGAAGTAGCACGGGATACCAGCGCGGGTGAGCCGCTCGCGGGGCTCCCGGACCCGGTCGCCGCCCATCAGGCACGCCGCGACCGGGACGCCGTGGTCCTCCTGGGCGTCGACGATGGCCTCCGCGAGGTCGTCGTAGCCCAGCACGGCCGTCGGGGCCGAGAGGACGACGGCGGCGCCGACCGCGTCGTCCGCCATGACGACGTCCAGCGCCTCCCGGAACCGGTCGACGTCGGCGTCGCCGAGGATGTCGACCGGGTTGCGGAGGTTCGACGCCTCGGGCATCGACTCGCGGAGCCGCTCGTCGGTCTCCGGGGCGAACGACGCCATCGTCAGCGAGGAGGCGCCCACGGCGTCGGTCGACATCACCCCCGGGCCGCCGGCGTTGGTGATGACGGCGACGCCCTCGTCGTCCGGGAGGGGCTGGCCGGCGAGGATCTGCGCCGCGTCGAACAGCTCCTGGACGGACTCGGCCCGGATGACGCCGGCCTGGTCGAGGCCCGCCTCGTAGGCACTGTCGCTCCCCGCGAGGGCCCCGGTGTGCGACGAGGCGGCCTCCGCGCCCGCCTCGGTCCGCCCCGACTTGACCAGGATCACCGGCGTCTCGCGGGTCACCTCCCTCGCGGTGTCGATGAACGCCCGCCCGTCGTCGATCCCCTCCAGGTAGCCGATGACGACGTCGGTGTCGGGGTCCTCGCCCCACTCGCGGAGGAAGTCCGTCTCGGTCAGGACCGCCGCGTTCCCCAGCGACACGACGTCCTTGAAGCCGATGTGCTGGTCGTTCGCCCAGTCGACGACGGCGGTGACGAACGCGCCGGACTGGCTCATGAACGAGAGCCCGCCGGGTCGGGCGTGGTCCGGGCCGAAGGTGGCGTTGAGCCCGACCGGCGTGCTCATCACGCCGAGGCTGTTCGGGCCGACCACGTTGAGGTCGTACGCCTCGGCGAGCTCGACGAGGCGCCGCTCGAGGGTCGCCCCCTCGCCGCCGGCCTCGCCGAACCCGGCGGTGATCACGACGACGTCGTCGATGCCCGCCTCGCCGCACTGCTCGAGGACCTCGAGGACGACGTCGGGCGGGACCGTCAGCACCGCCAGGTCGACGTCGGCCGCCTCGGCGACCTCGTCGAGCGCCTCGACGCCGAACACCGTGTCAGCGTTCGGGTTCACCGCGACGACCTCGCCGTCGAACGTCTCGAGGAGGTTCCGGGTGATGGCGGCCCCGACCGATCCGCTCCGCTCCGTGGCGCCGACGACGGCGACCCGTTCCGGATCGAACAGTCCTCGTAGCTCGCCCATCGGTGGGTGTTCGTCCGGACCGCTGATAAAGCGGCGCGTCGGTTATCGCCCGCTGGGAACGTCGTCGACCGACGGGGACATCGTCGACCGACGGGGACATCGTCGACCGACGGGGGACATCGTCGACCGACAGGGAGGTCACGCATCGGCGGGAACCTGCGGATCAGCCGGGATAGGGGATCGCACGCCAGGGATCTCGAACCGGCGACTGGTGACCGGGAAGGTCGGGCGGCGAGACGGTCGCCGCCGCGTCACTCGTACCGGCTGTCGACGTCGATCTTGAAGTCCCCGAGGACGTCCCGACCGAGCACGAGCGGGTACGACTCGTCCGTCCGGTCCGTCACGAACGCGTCCACGGTCTGTTCGGTCCCCGCGATGCCGACCACGACGTCGACGACCGGTCGGGGACGATCCAGGTCGGCCGCGGTCTCCCCGGCGTGTCCGGCCTGGATGGGCCCGGCCCCGAGGGCGGCGGCGAGCTGCAGGTCGACGACGGTGCGCGCGCTCGTCGGATCGCAGAGCGCGATCACGGCCCGCGTGTCGGTGGTGCCGCTGACGACCACGCGTTCGGTGCGCCCGACGGTCGGTGCCTCCTCCTCGATCGATGCCACGCGGCGCCGGACCCCCGCGGGCATCGAGTCGTCGAGGGTCGTCCGCAGGGTCTCGACCAGCTCCTCGTCCGCCGTCGCCCCGGCGCGTTCGAGGGCCAGACGGGCGATGTCGGGGGCTGGGCTCCGGCCGGTCGCCCGGAAGAGCCCACGGAAGCCGGCGGTCGGGTTCACCTCGAGGACGACCCATCCGTCCGGCCCCTCGATGAGGTCGGCCCCCGCACAGTCCAGGCCGACCGCGGCGGTGGCGTCGACGGCGAGGTCGGAGACGTCGGCGGGGAGCGAGTCGGTGGCGTCCTCGACGGAGCCCCCGCGGGCGACATTGGTCCGCCAGTCGCCGTCCGCCGCGTACCGGTACATCGCCCCGACGACGCGGCCGTCGACGACGTAGGCACGGAGGTCCCGGGCCCGATCGCCGTTCGTCTGGACCAACTCCTGGAGGAACGCCCGACGGGTCCCGACGGTCCCCGTGATGAAGTCGTCGCGGTGGACCTTCCACGCCCCGCCCCCATGGGTGCCGACGGTCGTCTTGTAGACGTGCTCCTCGCCGAACGCCGGGCGGATCCGATCGAGGGTCCGCGTCCCGAGCGCCAGCGCCGTCTCGGGGATCGGCACGCCCTCCGCCACCATCGCCGCCGCAGAGGCGATCTTGTGGGTGGCGAGGGCGGCCGCGTCGGGGTGGTTCACCACCGGGCGGAAGCGGGCGATCGCGTTCGCGAACCCGACCGCCTCGGCGGGCTGTTTCGTGCTCGACAGCAGGAGCCGGTTGACCACCACGTCGACGTCCGGCTCGAGGACGAAGCCGCCGTCCGCGAACCGGAGGAGGACGTCGTCCTCGCGGAGCCAGACGGGGTCGTGCCCGAGGGCGTCGACCGCGTTGAGGATGGCCTTGGACTCCTTGCTGTCGTGGAAGCTCAGGACGCCGACCCGGACGGGGGCTTCGGCCATGACCTCGATACGCCGTCCACCGCCGTAAAACGTGCAGCTCACTCGTCCAGGGACGGACACCGATCGATTCGGCGTGTAGGTGCCGGGAGCCGGGAGTCGGGAGCGGGGAACCGGGAGTCGGGGGCTGGTAGCCGGGAGCCGAGGCCGAGAGCCGCCGCCGTCGGCCAATCGACACTGACCAGCCCTCCTTTCGCATGCATGGCCAACCGTCTCGACGATTCGCCCCGTAGCGCCCGACATGGCGCTCACCCAGATCGACCACGTGTCCGCGGACGACCGGATGGCGGA
>SLIW01000021.1 GCA_007135435.1 Natronomonas sp. | reverse complement strand
TCCTCGAGGTCGCCGCCGCCGCCCATGCCGCCGAACATGCCTCCCATCCCGCCCATGCCCTCGAGGATCTCCTGGACGACGATGCGGTCGACGCCGGTGAGGTCGACGACCTGCTGGGCGATCTGCTGTTTCTGCATCATCCACTGCTGGTTCATCGCCAGCTGGGGCGTCGACTCCACGTAGAGGGTCCGCTTCTCGACGGTCTCGGTCACCGTCTCGGGTTCGGCGGGCTCGTCGGCCTCGTCACCGTCGTCGGCCTCCTCACCGTCGTCGGCCTCGTCGTCCTCGTCCGGCTCCACCACGCGCGTCTCCTCGACCTCGTCCGTCTGGACCCACATCTCGAGGTCGACGTCGATGAACATGTCCAGCAGCCCCTCGGCGCGGTCGACGTCGTCCTCGACGACGTCGACGATCTCGTAGTCGTACTCGATCTCCTCACCAGCCAGCGGGTGGTTGAAGTCCACACGCGCGCGACCGCCGATGATGGTCTCGAGGACGCCGTGCTCGCCGTCGATCTGGACGTGCGCGCCCGGGTAGCGGTCGTCGTCGTCGATCTTGTCGGCGGAGACGGTCCGGACCTGGCCCTCGTCGTACTCGCCGAACGCCTCCTCGGCCGAGACGACGACGGTCCCCCCGTCGCCGACCTCCTTTCCGACGATGTCCTCCTCGACGCTGGTGAAGAGGTGGCCCTGGCCCAGGACGATGACCCGCGGCTGGAACGTCCCCTGGTCCGCGACGCCCTCCTCTTCGGCGACCTCCTCGTGGGTGGTGTCGACGAGCGTGCCGTTCTCGACCGTGCGGGCCGTGTAGGCGATCCGGATGAAGTCGCCCTCCTGGAGTCCCTCGGCATCCTCCTCGTCGGCCTCCTCTTCGGCCTCCTCCTCGTCGGCTTCTTCGGCCGTGTCCTCGTCGGCGTCCCCCTCGTCCCTGCTCCCGTCACCATCGGAGTCGGCCTCGGCGTCGTCCGACCCGGTGGCCCCCTCGTCGTCGGCGGCCGGCTCCTCGGTCGCGGTCGCGTCCTCGTCGGTCTCGACGACCGCTGCGTCGGCCTCCTCGACCTCGTCGGGTTCGTCACTCATACTCGCTACGACAGTCGTCGCACCCTTAACAATCACGTTTCCACTCCGTCGGGACATGTGGACGGTACGGCCTCGAGCGCGGGAGAATCGAGCGCGTGGTGCCATCGGACGAGGTCCCGAAGCGGTCTGTCGATCGGGGTGCCAAAAGCAGCCAGTCGAGGGTTGCCTCCAGGGCCGAGCGGGGGGAAGTCGCTCGGTTGGGCCGCCCCGACCCGCCGTACGGTCTGCGGTCACGGCCGCGCCGTTTTTGTCCCACCGGGTGTTGCCCCCTGCATGTACGAGGTGGAGCTCAAGGTCCGGGCCACCCACGGCCCCGTCCGCGAGCGGCTGGCGGCCCTCGATGCCGAACCGCTCGGCGTCGTCGAGCAGGTCGACACCTACTACGATCACCCGGTGCGCTCGTTCGCCGAGACCGACGAGGCCCTCCGTATCCGTCGCGAGCGACCGGCGGTCGTGGACGACTCGGCGTTCGACCACGTGGGGACGGACGACCGCGGAAGAAACGATACCGGGCGAGACGGCGGTGACGACGACGAACGGGCGGCCGTCACCTACAAGGGACCGCTGGTCGAGGCCGAGTCGAAGACCCGCGAGGAGGTCGAGAGCGGGGTCGACGACGGCGAGGCGATGGACGCCGTCCTCCGGAACCTGGGGTTCGAGCCCGCCGCGACCGTCGAGAAGCGCCGCGAACAGTTCCGCGTCGGCGGGTACGTGGTGGCGCTCGACGACGTCGCCGGGCTCGACGAGTACGTGGAGGTGGAGACCCCGGTCGAGCGATGGGACGAGGTGATTGAGGGGGAGACCGACGCCGATGTCCAGACGGGCGACACGGGCGATACCGGGTCCGGCCGAAACGACGGGATGACCGGCTCCGACACTGCAGGTCACGACCCGGACGCTGCCGGGCACGGGTCGATCGAGGAGGCACGTGAGGGGGCGGTCGACCTCCTCGAGTCGCTCGGGCTCGACGCCGACGACCAGCTCCGCACCTCCTACCTCGGTCTGCTCCTCGAGGCCGACCCGTGAGGTGGCCACGTGAGGCGGATCCGCGAGGCCGACGTGAAGGGTCAGATAATGTTCAGTAGTAATCAGGCAGGTGTGTTTGGTTTCCGTAAGTTATAGAACCGGCCGCGGGGTATGAGCGACAATGACCGAGCGAAACATCCGCGTCGAGCCGCTCGTCGGCCGCGCGGTCGAGGACCAGGACGTCGAGATCGTCGAGCGGAAGGGCCTCGGCCACCCGGACTCGATCTGCGACGGCATCGCCGAGCGCGTCTCGCAGGCGCTGGCCCGCGAGTACCTCGAGCGGGTCGGGAAGGTCCTCCACTACAACACCGACGAGACCCAGCTCGTCGCCGGCACCTCGGCGCCCGCCTTCGGCGGAGGCGAGGTCGTCGAGCCCATCTACGTCCTCATCGTCGGCCGGGCGACCAAGGAGTACGAGGGGACGAAGATCCCCGCCGAGACGGTCGCCCTGCGGGCCGCCCGCGACTACCTCGCCGAGCACTTCCCGCTGATCGAGTTCGGCACCGACATCGTGGTCGACGTGAAGCTCGGCGAGGGCTCCGGCGACCTCCAGTCGGTCTTCGGCGAGGACGGCGTCGAGGTCCCGATGGCCAACGACACCTCCTTCGGGGTCGGCCACGCGCCGCTGACCGAGACCGAGACCATCGTCCTCGAGACCGAGCGGGCGCTGAACGGCCGCTACAGCGACGAGAACCCCGTCGTGGGCCAGGACATCAAGGTGATGGGCAAGCGCGAGGGCGACACCATCGAGGTGACCCTCGCGGTGGCCATCGTCGACCGCTACGTCGACGACCTCGCCGACTACGAGGAGGCCGTCGCCGACGTCCGCGCCTTCGTGACCGACCTGGCGCGAAGCCACACCGACCGCGAGGTCGTCGTCCACGTCAACACCGCCGACAACTACGACTCCGGCTCGATCTACCTCACGACGACGGGAACCAGCGCCGAGCAGGGCGACGACGGCTCGGTCGGCCGCGGCAACCGCGCCAACGGGCTCATCACGCCCAACCGCTCGATGTCGATGGAGGCCACCTCCGGCAAGAACCCCGTCAACCACATCGGCAAGATCTACAACCTCCTGTCGACGGACATCGCCCGGGCGGTCGTCGACGAGGTCGCCGGCATCCGCGAGGTCCGGATCCGGCTCCTCTCGCAGATCGGCCAGCCGATCGACCGCCCGCACGTCGCCGACGTCAGCCT
>SLIW01000334.1 GCA_007135435.1 Natronomonas sp. | reverse complement strand
GTTCGAGGACACCGCCGAGGTCGCCATCCTGCGGGCCATCGAGGAGCTCGAGTGGGTGCTCGAGGAGTACGACGCGGAAGGGGGCTTCACGACCTCCTGATCGGGGAGCGTGCCCACGGGTCCGTACAGCGCACGTAGGGGTCCTCCTGGTTGCAGTGTGGGGTCCTTCGAGCCGGTTGTGGGTGGTCCAACCGTGGCGCGGCGAGGCGAGGCGTGGGGTGGGAACGAAGAGCCCGATCTCCCCGCCGCCAATCCTTTTGCCGGAGGCGTGACTACTCACGGACATGGTCGATCGTCCCGTCCCGAGCTCGCACCGCCCAGCGTGGCCGGAGACCACCAGCGGACGGCCCGGGTGGAGGTGATCCGGGGTGCCGCTCCTGGACCGCGTCGTCCTCCCGCTCGCGAGCGAGGAGGACGCGACCGAGACCGCCGAGGCGCTCCGCCCACACCTCGGGGACGTCGAGCGGGTCGTCGCCGTCCACGTCATCGAGAAGGCCGGAGGCGGGATCGACAAGGCACCGTTGGCACAGCGCGAGGAGGACGCGGAGACGATCCTCCGGCTCGTCGAGGAGGCGCTCCGCGACGAGGTAGCCGTCGAGACCGACGTCCGCTACGGGACGGACGTCGTCGACGCGCTGTTCGAGGCCGCGGCGGACCACGACGCGACGGCCGTCCTGTTCACCGCCCGGGAGGGGAACCGGTTCGTCCAGCTGCTCGCCGGGGATACCGCACGGCGGCTCGTGACCGAGGCGACCGTCCCCGTGGTCGCACTCCCACAGGACTGAACAGGGACGGCGGCACTGCTCCATCCGCCACGGGTGAGCGGTCCAGTCACTCACTCGTGATGGTCTGAGAGTGCGTCCTGCCCGGTGGTCCTGGAGTGATCGGTCCGTATCTCGGCACGGGCGTGCGTCGCGGCCACCTCCCGGGACAACGTGTTGACACGTCTCGGGGATACCTTCAAGGTGGCCGGCCGGGACCACAGCGGTAGCAGACCATGGGAGCCGAGGACTTCAAGCTGATCAACGAACAGGTCGGGCTCTGGGGAGCGGTTGCGTTGCTGGTCGGGACGGCGATCGGGATGAGCATCTTCATCGTCCCCACCCAGATGGCCGCCGAGGCCGGGCCCAGTATCACGGTCGCGATCCTGGCGTCGGTGGTGCCGATGACCCTCGGGGTGCTCCTCCTGTTGCAGCTCGGTGGGGCGATCCCCGTCGCCGGCGGCATCTACGTCTACGGCTCGCGGCTGGTCGGCCCCTACTGGGGGCTGATCAGCGTCAGCATCCCGGTGCTGGCCGTCTGGTCGTACCTGCTGTTCGCCGCGCTCGGGTTCGCCCAGTACCTCAACGGCATCCTCGACGCCGTCGCGGGGACGACCCTCCCGCAGCTGCTGCTCGTGTGGGGGCTCCTGGGGCTGTTCCTCGCGCTCAACTACGTCGGCATCCGGCTCGTGACGAAGGTCCAGATCGCCCTGGTGTTGACGTTCGTTGCGGCCCTGCTCGTCTTCATCGTCGGGGCGATCCCGGCGGCCGACACCGGCAACTACCAGCCGCTGTTCCCCGACGAGCTGTTCGCCGGCGGGCTGGCGCCGTTCTTCCTCGCCGTCGTCCTGCTGTACATCCCGTTCCAGGGCTTCGGGATGATCGTCGAGATCGGCGAGGAGCTCGAGAACCCGGTCAAGAACATCCCCCGCGTTCTCGCGATCGGGATGGGCATCGTGACCGTGATCTCGGTCGGGCTGATCTTCGCGCTCATCGCCGCCGTGCCGTGGGAGGCGACGATCGATCCCGAGACCGGCGAGGCGTACGCCGCCGGGCTCATGGCCGTCTCCGGCGGGTTCCTCCCGGACATCGGGGTGCTCTTCGTCGGCGTCGGGGCGCTGGTCGCGGCGGCGACCACCGTCAACACGCTCTACACCTCGTACTCACGGACGATCATGCGCGCCGCCCGCGACGACGTCATCCCCGACGTCTTCGCGGCGGTCCACGAGCGCTTCGACACGCCGTACCGCTCCATCGCGCTCCTGGGGCTCGGGCCGCTGGCCGCCGCGCCCCTCGTCCCGCTGGTCGACGCGACGGTCCTGGCCCACATCGACATCCTCGACTGGCTCGTGGTCGTCGTCGTCACCGGCATCTTCATCGCGTTCATGATCGGCGGCGTCGCGCTGTGGAACCTCCCGAAGGTCTTCCCGCAGCGCTACGAGTACTCATTCTACCGGCTCCCGATGCCGGTCCTCCGGATCGTGGCCGTCGGGAACGTGATCGTCTCGGCGCTGTTCACCGTGCTGGTCGTCGCCAGTGCCCCCTCGGCGCTGGTCTTCGTGCTCGCGTGGATCGTCCTCGTCACGGCGGGGTACTTCTACCGCGTCCGCGCCTACGAGAAGAAGGGGATCGACCTGCGAAAGCGGATGGCCCTGCTCCACAAGCACGAGCAGATCGGCGGGTCGAGCGACGACTGATACGGACGGTTGTAATTCAGTACCGTCGTGGCGGCAGACATCGGTTCCACCGCACCGCAGGGCACCGCCATTCGTTGGCCCAGCTGAAGGTAGTTACAACCGTCCGTATGAGGCCGTCGCGGTCGGTCGAACGTGCGTCCCGGCCCCGGGCTCAGAATCCGATGCCCGTCGTCTCGTTCGTCCGCCCCACGGACTCAGAACCCGACGCCCATCGTCTCGTTCGTCCGCTCGATCGACTCGCGGGCGTCGGCGGTCCCGAGGACGGCCCGGATCGCGTCGACGTTCTCCGGGACGACGTCGGACTCCTGGTGGATGGCCTGGAAGAGGTACAGGTCGTCGCCCTCCATCGAGATCGAGGCCTCCCAGATGCAGTTCTCCCAGATGTCCGCGCGGGGACGACCCCGGTCCATCGCGAACTCCTTGAGCTTGCCCGCCCCGTCGATGTCGAGGTGGTCCGGTATCAGGAACGTCCGGCGCTCCCCGCGGAGAAGGTCGGCGACCTCGGCGGCGTCGGGGGTCGACTCCAGCGTGACGTTCACCGAGTGGGTGTGCATCAGCGTCGCCGGGACCTTCAGCCCGAGGGTGTCGATGGCGAGGTCGGGGAAGATGGTGTTCACGTCCGGGCCGTGGTGCGACGGCAGGGTGACGGGGTTCGGGAGGATGTCGTTGATCGGCCCGCGGCCCGTCTGACCGGGGTCGCCGCCGCGGCGGACGAGCGTCACGCGGGCCTTGTCGACCCCGTAGGTCTCCTGGAGCGGCGCGAGCAGCCGCGAGAGACCCGTGGTGTTACAAGAGACGACCCGGACGTGGTCGGCACCCTCCGCGTCGGCGTAGTTGCCGCGCGCGTTGAACGAGACGT
>SLIW01000362.1 GCA_007135435.1 Natronomonas sp. | reverse complement strand
CGACTGCGGCGCGGAGTTCGAGGCGAAGGAACCGGTGTGCCCGGAATGTGACTCGACGAGCGTCACCGATCTCGACGACGTTCCAGCGTAGGGGTGCGTCCATCCCGGTTGGGTAGGCTCGCTTGCGTCGAATGCCGCCGTCGGCGTTCCCCTCCGTCTGTCGCAGCCCTCTCTCCCGACGAGGAGCGTCAGGGCTGACGGGACGACTTCGACCGACGTTCCACACCCTCGCTAGACGATCGTGGTGAACTCGACGAGGTGACGCTGGTTCGCCTCCTCGTGCGTCTCGACGATCGCGAGGACGTCGTTCGTGTCACCGGTCACGACGGTCTCGAACGAGCACCGTGTACACCTGACGGTGTACCGCGAGTGTCCCATCTGCGATCACCGGAACCGGTGAGTCCCACGGTACGGTCCAACATAATGGATACGGAACAAACAGTCCAGAATCTTTCGCAAAAAAGCCCTCTCTCGACGGATTTTGAAGGTAGCCGACGAACTGGCCGGCCACAGGTATCCAGTTCGAACCGCTGCCCGCACCTTCGCGTCTGGAGTTCACCCGGTCGCCTCGGGTCTCTACCCTTCGGCCTCGGTCACCTCGGGAGTCCTGAAGAAGGTGCACGGTCGGTTGTACTCCCGTTTCAGCAGCACCTTGTCCTCGACGTCGTACCCCAGGTCGTCGATGACCTTGGCGACGGTCGTGATGTCCTCGTTCGACGCCCCCGTGACGAGCACGTGGACGTTCCCGGTCCCGGTCATCAGCTCACGGACGTTGACCACGCCGTCTATCGACAGGGTCCGCTCGATCAGCGCCTCCCGTTCGGTGATCGAGGTGGTACAGACGAACAGGACGGTGAACGGGAGCCCGACCGACTCGTAGTCGACCTGTGGATAGTACCCCTGGATGACGCCCCGCGCCTCGAGATCCTGCACGCGTTTCCCGACCGTGCTGGCGGAGACGCCGACGCGATCGCTGATGTCGGTGTTCGTGTTGCTCCGCGCGTCCTCCTGTAACACGCGGAGGATGGCTTGATCGGTCTCGTCGAGACTGAGGTCCGGCATATGCGATGACATACCAAGCCCGTGGGCAAAGAGCTACCGAACGGGACGGTGGTCGATCGCGGTTCGAACTGAAGCCAGACGTGCTCGATCCCGTCGGTCGCTGCGCGCGACTGGCGGACCTCGAATCCCTGGACCATTCGTGACTCACGGATCATCGCGCCGGCCTCGCTGACGCTCGGCACGGAACAGAGCGGTGTTCCTCGCAAAAGCGGGCCGATGGGGATTTGAACCGGAGGAAGACATTCCGGGGTGCTCGCTTCGCTGCGCTCCCGGGCTGTGACTTCCAGGGTTCAAATCCCCATCGGCCGGTTCGCTCACCGCCTCGCGGGGCTCGGCGTCTCGCTGCACGGGCCGATGGGGATTTGAACCCCAGACCATCTGGTTAAAAGCCAGACGCTCTTCCGGACTGAGCTATCGGCCCTGGGCGGAGTTGCCGTGGGCCGCGGTAAATCCTTTCGATTAGAGGTACTCCTCGAGCGCGTCCGCCACGATCTCGCCCGGATCGGTGTCCTCCAGCGCCGCGGACCGCCGGAGCTCGCGGTAGGTGGCCGGCGGCAGCGAGACGGTCAGCCGACCGAGGTCGATCCCCTCGGCGGCCAGCGCCTCCTCGACGCTCGAACCCTCGTTGACCCGGGAGGCGATCGAGCGGACCTCCCGGACGGTCAGCTCGTGGTCGAGGGTCGCCCACGCCAGGAGGAAGCGGGACTCGCCGGAGACGCGGGCGATGTGCTTGGCCGCGGTGGGGGCGATCTCCCCGAACGCCACGTGCCGCCGGACCGACCGCGGGAGGTCGTGGACCCGGGCCCACTTGCGGATGAACGACACGGTGGCGTCGCCGCCGGCCCGCTCCGCCGCGGCCTTGTAGGAGCCCGTCCCGCGGACCAGCGCCGCGCAGGCGGCCGCGCCCCGGAGCATGTAGACGTGGTCCTCGTTACCGACGGTGCTCGAGGCGAACCGGCGAACGGTCTCGGCGGCGCGCTCGAGGCTCTCGGGGTCGTCCGGGTCGAACTGGACCGCCCGATCGCCGGCGACCCGGGGATCCCGGCGGATGACCGGCTCGCCCACCGGGGACTCGCGGTCCGGTGGGGGCTCGCGGTCCGGTGGGGGCTCGCGGCCGGGCGGCGGCGCATCTCGGTCCCGGGTCATCGGCGACGGTAGGGGGAGCGAGGTAAAAAACGTCTCGTCACTGTACAGGATCGTGCGCGGAGGGCCATCACTGGCGTACCATGCCTCCTCGCGGGCCACGACGTCACTCGTCGGACGTCCCGCGCACCTCCGACATGTGCTCCCAGATCTCGGTGCAGCCGCAGCCGTCCACGATGCCCTCGAGGTGCACCCGCTCACACACCTCGTCCGGTCCGTCGTCGCCTCCTCGGGTCACTGCGGCGCCACCTCGAACAGCTCGGGGGCGACGTCCGCCGACGCGTGCTGGCGAGCCGCCTCCCGCTCTCGGTCTGTCATCGTCCCACCATAGCGACCTCACCACCTTAAGGCGACCTGCAGGAGTAAGGTCTACCCGCGCTCCCGCCTTGCGGTGGTCCCTGCCCCTTTCGGCGACGAGGTGACCCAGCCGGGGACACGGCGACGGATCGAGGCAGCTGGCCACGACAGCCGCCGGGTCCATGTCGGTCGCAGTCGGTCACGTCGCGCCGAGGCACCGCGTTGTGATGCCGAGAGTGCTGCGTCTGGCGTCGGCCCTTCGAGGGCGGCCGTCACCGACCCCGGCAATATTCTCCGCGAGGACGAATCCAGGAACGACCAGGCCCTCGGGTGCCGATAACCGGGACGAAGCGTCCACGACGATGGAGATAGTGACGCGCACCGTCCAAATCCGCACGGAGGTGGCCCTGATCGGGTACGTCTAGTCCTTCCCACCGGACTGGAGGTGGTCGGTGGATCGCCGTTCGCCCACCAGGGGCCAGCGTATATGCTCCTCCGCACGGTACTAGCGGCATCCCATGACGAGGGTGAGCCGCCGCCGATTCGCCGCCGTCCTCCTGACCGGAGGGCTCGCCGTCGGCTCGGGGTGTCTGTCGAGCGGTTCGTCACGCGCTGACGATCTCGAGCGGTGGCCGCCCCCGGGGATCGACGACGAGCTCTCGTTCTGGACCTGGCACCGCTACTGGGGGTCCCAGGCCCTCGCGTTCCAGCACACGACCGATCTCGACGACATCGACAGGGAATCGGTCGCCCCGCCCGCCCAGCTCCGGCGACTCGACGCCGGCGAGTCGCCGGACTTGATCCACCTGCCGGGGCGGCAGT
>SLIW01000066.1 GCA_007135435.1 Natronomonas sp. | reverse complement strand
GCCGACCAGCTGGCCCGCATCGACCGCGAGGAGAAGGCGGCGCTGACCCGGGCGATCGAGGAGCGCCTCGACGCCGACCGCGAGCGGAGCTACGACGACGAGCGCTGGGGGCTCGTCGCCTAGGCTGGGGACTCGTCGCCAGGGCTGGGGATTCGTCGCCTGGGCTGCGGACTCGTCGCCCAGGCTGCGGACTCGCCGCCTGGATAGGGTCGCCGCCTGGATAGGGATCGCGGTCTGGCCAGGGGTCGTCGTGGGGATGTCTCGGGTCCCGTGGACACCCGGACCCGCAGACACGTGAGCCGTCCTGTAGGCAGACGGTGGCCCGGGACCTGCCACGCATCGCCGTGACCGTCCCCGGGATGTCAGGCAGTGTTCGGGGCCGCGCAGCGTCGTATCCACAACGTCGCTCGAACCGATAAGTATCGGGTGTTTATATACGCGGGTCGTGATCCGGCACGGGGTCGGAGCCGGGTCCAGGGTGGTCCGAACGAGCAGGGGCTTCCGATCCGCCCGACGGCCGTCAGCCGCCGGTCCACTCGGTCTCGCCGTAGGGTGGACAGGGCTCGTAGCCCGCCTCGATGGCGCCCGGGTTCCCCGAGAGGCACGTCCCGTCGTCGGGGAGCTGGTCGGCGTGCGGCCCGTCGTACTCGAGGACGTAGAGGCCGCTGTGGATGTCGCCGTAGATGAGGTAGCCGTCCTTGAGGATGGGGAAGCTGAACGCGAACATGTGGTTCGCCGTCGGGTTCGGCCGGGCGATGATCGTCCCATCGTCGTCGGTCTCCCGCTCGCCGACGATGCCGTAGGAGGTCCAGCGGACGTCGTCGACGGGGTCGTTGAAGAAGTAGCCGGCCTCCATCGGGGTGGCGGCGTTCGAGATGTCGATCGCCCGCAGGCCGGACCCGTAGTAGGTGACGAACGCGAGGTCCGGGAAGACCAGGGCGTAATGCGGGCTGAGCCAGGCGCGCGGCGGGGCGGCGTCCTCGACCCAGCCGTCCTCGGTGCAGTGCTCCAGCTGCTGTTCGGGGAGGCCGAACACGCCCGCGATCTGGGGATGGAGGTCCCCCCGAAGCGCCCCGCCGTCGCGACTGGGGTGGTGCTCGTACTCGTCCTCGCCGACGTAGACCGTCCGGGTGAACGCCCCCGGACAGCTCCCCTGGAGGACCTCCTCGGTCTCCTGGTCCCACCGCGGCCCGGTCGCCTCGGCGGTCATGAGGAGGTAGGGCCGGTCGGGGACCTTCAGCGGCGTGTGGTGCCACTCCGCGGTGAACGGGGGGTCGGTATGGAGCCGGTCCTCGATGTCTGGGTTGAGGAGGGTGAGACAGTGGTCGTCGCCGGGCGTGTCCGACGGCTGCTCGGGGTCACAGTCGCCCCCGTTCCGGAGCGCCTCCATCAGGTTCGAGCTGTCGAGGAGGAACGTCCCGGCGTCGTACTGGGCGACGTACACCCGGTTGCCGTCCGTCGAGAGCATCGCCTCGTGGGTGTACTCGTCGATGCCGGTCTGGGTCTCGAGCGCCCACTCGGCGACGACCTCGGGTTCGCACTCGTCGGGGTCCGGACAGCCCGTGAGGTCGACGATCTTGATGTTCGGGACGTCGTCGAACGACTGGACCGCCAGCAGGCGCTCGGGGTCCTCCGGGTCGCGCCACAGCGAGCAGGCGTGCGTGTTCAGTCCCTCGTAGTCGTATCGGGTGACGAGTTCGGGCTCCTCGGGGTCGGAGATGTCGTAGATGCTCAGCGCCCGCTCCGGCTCTCCCTCGGGGACGTCGAACTCCAGGCCGCCGAGCGGCTGGCGGGTGCCGACGACGAGGACGTCGCCGCTAGCCTCGATGTCCTCGATGCCGTTGCCGACGCCGGGGATGGTATCGGGGATCGGTCCCACGACCTCCGGGTCCTCGGGGTCGGAGACGTCGACGATGAGCGGAGGCTGGTGGCCGATGAACGACCCGACGTACACGTAGTCGCCCGCGATGGTGATGTCCCCGTTGGAGCCACGAGGGACCTCGAACTCCTCGTCGACGTGCTGATGTTCGTCGTACAGCGGGGCGTGGCCGACGAGCTCGAAGTTCTCGGCGTCGCCACCCTCCGGGATGTCGTCGACGTGGGGGGTCGGGGTCGCCCCGGAGGCGACCCTCCGCTCGGCCACCGCATCGTCGGCGGGGGTACCGTCGTCACCATCGTCGCCGTCGTCGTCACCCGGAACGACGCCCAGACACGCCGAGGCGGTGACGAGACTGCCCGCTCCCACCGACTGCAGCAGGCTCCGTCGTGATAGATCCATGGTCACTCGGTCCTGTCGTCCTTGAGGGAACGGTTCCTTTGTTAGTCCGCGGCTACCCGAGCGCCGCTCGTCCGGCACGGTTAGTCGACGCTTACCGAGGGACGCATCGGCGACGAGCCCCCGATCTGTCCTACCCCTCGTCCTGGTCGACATCCTCGCCTTCGTCGTCGGCGTCCGGCCCTGCATCGCCGTCCGGCTCGGCATCGATATCGCCCTCACCGTCGGAGTCCGCCTCGCCATCGATATCACCCTCACCGTCGGCGTCCCCCTCGACGTCGGTTTCCAACTCGAGTTCCACATCACCCCCAACCTCCACTTCGGCACCGCCCTCGACGTCCGCGACGGCATCTGCCTCCATCCCATCCTCGGCATCCACCTCGACCTCCACCTCCACCTCCACCTCCACCTCGACGGCGGTGACGCCGATCCGAGCGAACTGGGTCCGGACGTGGTCGATCGCCGCCTCGATCGCGCGTTCTCGCGTGTCGAACCCCCGCGGCATCGGGCGCTCGAAGGCGATGCGGATCTCCCGCCCGTCGACCCGCTGGGTGCTGCCACCGCTGTCGACCTCGTAGAACTCGTCGCAGACCCAGACGTACGGCGCGTCGTCGTCGGGCGACCCCCGGAAGGTCGGGGGCTCCTCGCCCTGCTCGTAGATCGCCCCGGTCAGCGTCGTCCCGCCGCCACTGCCGCGGATCCGGATCATGGATCGTCGACCCCCAAGGGACGACGTGGTCGCCCGTGCCGGCCCTGGCGTCGAGCCATCTCTGAACCTGAGCGCTCCTCGATACCGTCCCCGTCCACGGTTCCCCACGATCGCAGAGCGCGTTCCATCGGCAGGCCTAGGCGATAGCCCCGTAAAAGTGGTGCGTCAGACGCGCGTCTCGAGTGTGCCGACGCACAGCGCAAACGGCGGCTCGAGCCCCGGCACCGGCACCGGCTGCGTGGCCGGCAACTCCTCGCCGAGGTGCAGCGTACGGATCTCGCGCGGCAACGTCAGCCCGCGGACGAACCACGTGTTCCACGCCCCGCCGAACGCCAGCGGCGGGACGAGGAAGGTGAGGATGGCGGCGGCGACGACG
>SLIW01000274.1 GCA_007135435.1 Natronomonas sp. | reverse complement strand
CGATCCCCACCGGTCCCACCGGTCCCTCCCGGCACCCACCGCACCCCACCGGTTCCCACCCTACCCCCCCCCTACCCCAGCGTATCACCATCGTATTACATTCGTATTACCATCGTATCATCCCCGCATTCCCACCGTATCACCACCCCATCCCCCGACGCAACGGCCGTCCGCAGTCACGACGCTCATTACCCGCCGGGTCCACCATCCCCCATGACGACCGTCGCCGTGCTCTGCGATCCACCGCGACCCGGGCTCGTCCTCCGGGAGCTCGTCGCGACGTCACCGTTGACCGACGCGGAGGCGGCCGACCTCTACGCCGCGCTCCTCCGCGATTCGGTCGAGGCCGTCGCGAAGAGCCGCGGGGAGCTCCTCGTCAACTACCGGCCCGAGGAGGCTATCGACGTCCCCGGGGAGTCCGACGCGGAGGAAGAGGTCCGAGCGATCCTCGAGGACGTGATCGATACCGAGAACGTCCGCTTCGAGGTCCAGGTCGGCGAGACGTTCGCCGGGCGGGCGGGGAACACCGCGACGCACCTCCTGGAGTCGGAGGGGGTCACCTCGGTCGCCGTGACCCGCCCGGAGGCGGCGTTCCTCGCGCGGACCGACATCGACGGCGCCGCGATGCGCCTCCGGAGCAGCGAGGTGGTCCTCGGCGGGTCGCCGGGCGGGCGGGTCTACTACGCGGGGTTCGGCGAGCCGGTCGACTTCGCCGGGGCGTACGAACCGCCGGCGTTCGGCACGCTGACCGACCGGGCGCTCGAGGCCGACCTCGGCGTGGACTTCCTGGAGTCGAAGCCCTATCTCGGAACGGGGGCGGATCTCGTAGACGTCCTGGTACAGGTGCGGGCCCGTCGCCGTGCGGGAGGCATCGTGCCTCGGCACCTCGCGCAATGGGTCGCCGACTCCGACCTCGAGGTCGAAGCGGAAGACAAAACGCACCACGGCCAGTGCCTAACGCTCAGAAAACCCTGACCGATGAGGTTCTTCCATGGGGGCTTGCGCTCGGAGCACGTCGATCGCTCTTCGAGCTTCCTGAAGGTCTGCTCCTCATGGTCGAGGACCTCCTCGAGGGGGTCGGTCACGTCATCGCCGAGTTCGGCTCACTCCGCGGTCAGTAGCCGGCGACGATGGGAAAAGGTGTTCGGCTGGGTACAGGGAACCCACTGATAATCGGCAAACCCTGCGGTAACCGGTCCGGAACGATAGTTTAAACTTTTGTCACCTACTCCGTTAACGTGCCCCCAGCGAAGGGCGATAACAGGTGGGATGGCAGAGCGGCCCAATGCGCCCGCCTTGAGAGGGTGTGTGAACTGTGAACACGAAAGAACGGGGCGACCTCACAGAAGCGATAGCGGTCGCGGAACTGAAGAGACGTGGCTACACCGTCTCCGTTCCAGTCGGCGAGACTGCACGCTATGACATCCTGCTCGATGCGGAGGACGAGATCCTCCGGATCCAGTGTAAAACCGCCTGGATGTTGGACGAAGACCGCATGGTGTTCAAAACTTGTAGTACGGACTATAACGCGTCAGGTCATCATGCAAACAGGGACTACGAGGACGAGATCGACGCGTTTCTCGTCCGATTGCCGAAAGACGATACCCTATACTTCGTCCCGATAGAGGATGCCCCCTCGCGCGAGATGACGATTCGACACGAGGATGCCACGCATCCGAACCAGAATGTCGCAACGGAATTCCGTCTCGACAGTTCACTTCCCTAAGACAGCGGGTGGCCGGAAGGCCTCCTGGGTTCGAATCCCAGTCCCACCGTTCTTCGAGCGAACTTCCCGGCGAGCGCGCCATGCGCTCGCCGCACCGTGAGCGAGAAAACGGTCCATTGGGATTTGAGCCCTGCCAGACGCGCGGAGCGAGCGAAGCGAGCGAGCACGTCTGGCTCCGGTTCGAATCCCAGTCCCACCGTTCAATCCTGCGAGCACTCACCGAGCACAGCGAAGCGTGTGCTCGGTATCTCACGAGCAGGTGTGGTGGTTTCTGTGATTTGAGCCCAGGAAGTACGCAGCCCGCGGAGCCGAAGGCGAGCAGGACCGTCTTCCTCCGGTTCGAATCCCAGTCCCTACCGTTCTTCGAGCGAACGACCCGGCGAGCGCGCCTTGCGCTCGCCATCACGTGAGCGAGAACGCGGTCGACTGGATTTGAGCCCTGCCAGTCGCCCGGACCGAACGGAGCGACCGAGCACGTCTGGCTCCGATTCGCAATCCGGGCAGACTATCCGACTCCGCGGGGAGCGTTGAGAGCCGGGATAATCAACCATCAACCAGTCTGCGAGGGCAGTCTTACGTCTCCGGTCGCAAGGGACGACCAGCGTCAGATGGCATCTCACTACGAGTGGTTCCGGGCGTTCCTGTACGGGTCGCCGCCGCGGCAGTTCGTCGCGACCGTCGTCGTGACCGTGGCGTTGATCCTCCTCTTCCGGCTCGCCCGGCACCTCCGGGACGGCCTGCGGGAGCGGACCACCAGGAACCTCGCCGAGGTCGCCGAGATGCTGGTGTTGGCGATGGGGATCGCCATCGCCGCGTTGCTCCTGGCGGAGATCTGGGCGATCCCGTTCGTCTACGAGCAGGTCATCGATATCGCGACCGTCGACCGCTGGGAGGGCGTCCGCTCGGCGCTCTCGGTGGCCCTCCTGGCGATCGGCTACCTCCTGGTCCGCGCGGTCACGCGCTCGTTCGACCGGCTCCACGAGGAGGGGGCGATCACGACCCACCAGCGGGAGGTCGCCGACCACGTCGCCGGGATCGCCGTCCTCGGGGCCGTCGTCCTCGCGGTCCTGTCCGTGTGGGGGATCTCCCTGACGAACCTCATCGTCGGGGCGGGTGTGGCCACCGCGGTGCTCGGCCTGGCGGCCCAGCGGACCGTCGCGGCCATCGTCGCCGGGTTCTTCCTGCTGTTCTCGCGGCCCTTCCGCGTCGGCGACTGGATCGCTGTCGCCGACGAGGCCGAGGGTCCTGCCTCCGGGATCGTCGAGGACGTCACCATCTCCCACACGAAGATCCGGACGTTCAACGACGAGCACGTCCTCGTCCCGAACGACCAGGTGACGGCCAACCGCCTGACCAACTACACGCGCAACGACCGCCTGCGCATCGACGTCGAGGTCGACGTCGACTACGACGCGGACCTCGATCACGCCTGTGAGATCGCCTGCGACGCGGTCAAGGAGGTCGACTCCGTCAGCCACGTGAAGGAGCCGAAGGTCGTCCTCACGCGGCTGGACGACTCCGCCGTCGTCCTAGAGGTCCAGTTTTGGATCGAAGATCCCGCCCGCCGTCGGGTCCTGCGGGCTCGCACCGACGTCATCGCCGCGATCACGGAGGCGTTCGACCGGGAGGGCATCTCGAT
>SLIW01000188.1 GCA_007135435.1 Natronomonas sp. | reverse complement strand
TTCCGGTGATCCTCCAGAAAACTTTATCTATCCCCACTCGGAAGCGGTTCTTGCTTGGTAATAGCACGCAAAGTCATGACTTCAGATTCAACCGATACGACGGGCGGCGACCGGCGGACGTTCATGAAGGGGATGGGCACACTCGCGGCGGTCGGGATGCTGGCGGGGTGTCAGGCGCTCCAGGACGCTGGAGCGGGCGCTGACGACGTGGAGCCGGTCGAGGACGCCGACGAACTCCCCGAGGAGGAGATGACCTTCGCCCACCTCGCACCGCCCAACATCGGCAACCACAACCACCGCAGTGCGGTGACGTTCCAGGAGTACATGGAGAACCGCTCCGACGGACGGTTCACCGTCAACATCTCCCCGGCCGGCGAGCTTGGGAGTTCGACCGAACTGGTCGAGCAGACCATGGACGACTCCCTCGAGGTCGCCGCGGGACTGGCCGAGGGCCACATCGCCCCGTTCTACCCGGACATCAACGTGTACGCCGACCCGTACGCGTTCCCCTCGATCGAGGTCGCCCAGCACGTGATGGACGCGGAGTTCGGCGACGAACTCCGGGCGGACATGGAGGCTGAGCTCGGGGTGAAGGTGATCGGTTGGCACGACAACGGCGGGTTCCGGAACTACTTCACCGGTGGTCCACGGATCGAGACGCTCGAGGACTTCGAGGGCCTCACCTTCCGGAACATGCAGATCGAGGCCCACCAGGAGATCACCAGGGCGCTCGGGGCCACCCCGGAGCCCATCGACTGGACGGAGCTGTACGAGGCGCTCGACCAGGGCGTCGTCGACGGCGCCGAGGGCTCGTTGCCGCTGTTCATCCTGGGCAACTTCGAGGAGGTCCAGGAGTTCATGATCCTGGACGGCCACGTCTGGTCGTACATCTGGATCTTCGCCAGCGAGGGGTGGTTCGATGGCCTCCATCCGCGATACCAGGCGATGGTCCGGGAGGCGGGAATCTGGGCGAGCGTCGACGCTCGCAAGGTCAACGCCGTCGCCCGCGATCGCGGCGCCGAGTACGTCGAGGACCACGGCGTCGAGATCTACGATCCGCCCCTGGATACCGTCGAGACCTTCCGTGAGGCGACCCAGGAACCGGTCCGCGAGATCATCCGTGACCAGATGGACAACCCCGAGAAGATCGAGGACATGACCCAGGCGATCGACGACGCCATCGAGGGTCTCGGGTTCGACCAGTACTGAGACCCGTTTCCTCGGGTCTTTTCGAATCCACCGGTAAGTATTTCGTTTCATGTCAGGATAAGAGGCCATGGCCGACGAAGCCCCGTCGATCGTTCTCCTCGGCCAGCCACTCGACCCGGTCATCGAGTGGCATCTCTCCACTTCCGAGCGGGCAGCCGAAGCGATCTGGAACCTGTGTATCCTGGTCGGCGCCGTCCTCGTCGTGATCGTCTCGGCACAGGTGTTCACCCGGTACCTCCTGGGGTTCGTCCCGCTGTGGGGTGGAGAGCTGGCGAGGTACCTGGGCATCTGGCTGGCGCTCATGCTGATGGGGGCGCTCGTCAGGGTGGATCGACACTTGCAGGTGGAGATCGTCTTCCGCCGGTTCTCCAGACGGGCCCGCCGGTACATCCGGTCGATCCAGCTGGGGCTCATCGTTGTACTCGGCTGGCTCCTGGTCGAGTGGGGCCTCGTCTACGCGCTCCGGAGCGGAACCGGACAGATGTCCCCGTCACTCGGCATCGAGATGTTCTGGGTGTACCTCGTCCTCCCGTTCAGCGGCCTGCTGTTGATGTACTTCGCGAGCGCGAAACTGATCGAGATCAACTACGATCCCGAGACGCTCGATCGGGACTACCAGGCACGGTTCCGGTTCGACGAGGACCTCGAGGGTGGCGACTCCGTGGCCGAGACGGACGTAAGTGTCCCGGCGGAGACCGATGCGGGTACCGAGGACGAAACCGACGCCGGTCGGTTTGGAGAGACCGGGGACGGACCCGAGCCGACCGACCGCCAGGAGGGGCACACGTCGGGATCCCAGGAGTCCTCGGATGGTGAGTGATCTCCTGCTGATCGGCATGCTCAGCGTGCTGTTGATCCTGTTGATCCTCACCCGGACCGAGGTGGCGTTCGCGATCGGCCTCGTGGCACTCCTGTGGGTGTTCGTCGGCGGTCAGTCGATGACCACCGGGACCTCGCGGATCTTCGGCGGGATGAACCACTTCGTCCTTCTGGCGATCCCGTTCTTCCTGCTGGCGGGGGAGCTGATGAACGAGGCCCACATCACCGAACGGGTCGTCCGCGTCGCGAACGTCTCGGTCGGCCGGTTCCGCGGCGGCCTCGCCCAGGCCAACATCGGGGCGAGCCTCGTGTTCGCGGGTATCGCGGGCGCCGCCATCGCCGACGTCGCCGCGATCGGGTCGGTGTTCATCCCGGCGATGGACGACGAGGGGTACGACCGCGACTTCAGCGCCGCCGTCACGGCCGCCTCCGCACTCATCGGGCCGATCATCCCCCCGAGCATCATCATCGTCATCTACGGGGCGGTCACCCAGACGTCCATCGGCGGGTTGTTCACCGCGGCCGTCATCCCGGGCATCCTCCTCGGTGGCGCGCTGATGGTACTCGTCGCCTACAAGGCACACACCGAGGACCTGCCTCGATACGAGGTGGAGGTCGACCTGGACGAGTACCCCAGCATCGCCATCGACGGCCTCCTGGCGCTGACCATGCCGGGGATCATCCTGTTCGGCATCATCGGCGGGTTCATGACGCCGACGGAGGCCGCGGCGATCGCCTGCGTGTACGCGATCGTGCTCGGTATCTTCGTCTACCGGTCGCTCAACCTCGGGGGACTCTACAACGCGCTCCGCCGCAGCATCGAGCGCTCCACGCAGCTGTACGTCATCATCGGGTTCGCGACGATCCTGTCGTACATGCTGGCACGCGAGGGGGTCCCCCGCCTGATCGCGGAGACGATCGGCGCGGCCGGCGTCGGCGTGATCGGTTTCATGCTCCTCATAGCGCTCGTGCTGCTGTTCGTCGGCACGTGGCTCGAGATCGGCGCCGCGTGCATCATGCTCGCGCCCACCATGGCCACCATGGCCGACCTGCTCGGCATCCACGCCTACCACTTCGGGATCATGTTCGTGGTCACGCTGAACTTCGGGCTCATCACGCCGCCGATCGGGATGGCGTTGTTCGCTGCCTCGTCGGTCGCCGAGGTCCCCGTCTGGCCGATCGCGAAGAAGATCTTCCCGTTCTTCCTCGTCGACCTCGTCGTGCTCGTGCTCCTGATCGTCTTCCCGGGGCTGACCCTCTGGCTCCCGCGGGTGATCGGACTCTGATCCCTCCGGACTCTGATCCCTCCGGACTCTGATCCCTCCGGACTCTGATCCCTCCGGACTCTG
>SLIW01000005.1 GCA_007135435.1 Natronomonas sp. | reverse complement strand
GTTCAAAAGGCGGCGGACGCCGGCGCGGACGTGCTCGTCGTCCACCACGGGATGATCTGGGGCGGCCTGGACCGACTGACCGGCCGGGACTTCGAGCGGATGGCCGCACTCGTCGAGGGCGACCTGGCGCTCTACGTCTCGCACCTGCCGCTGGACGGCCACGACGAGCTCGGCAACGCGGTCCGGCTCGCCGACTTCCTCGACTGCGAGGTCGTCGAGCCGTTCGGCAGCCACGGTGGCGTAACCGTCGGCCAGCGCGCGCGAGTGCCGGAGCCCGGGCCGGTCGACGGGCTCCGCGACCGGCTCTCCGCGCTGGACACCGGCGACCGGCCGGTTCGAGTTCTCGAGTTCGGCCCGGAGACGGTGGAGGACCTCGCCGTCGTCACCGGCGCCGGGACCGACTGGATCGGGGAGGCCGCCGACGCGGACGTCGACGCGCTCGTGACAGGCGAGGGGAAGCAACAGGCGTACCACGAGGCGCGCGAGGCGGGACTGAACGTCTTCCTCGCGGGACACTACGCCACGGAGACGTTCGGGGTCCGGGCGTTGCGGGAGCTGGTCGGCGAGTGGGGCCTCGAGACGACCTACCTCGACCATCCCACCGGGCTGTAGCCGGGCGATCGTCGGCGAACTCGGCCCTCGATGGGACGAACCCGGCGCTCCGTGGTCCGACCTTAGCGCTCCGCGATACGACCTTCGTGCTCCGTGGTACGTCCCCGGACTGGTGCGGGTATCCGGACGCTCACCCAGGACGCTTCCGCCACCATCGGGTATAAATCCCGGCCGCGTGACAGTACCGACCAGATGAGCGACGCGCCCGGCGGCGCGAACGTCGAGGGCGATCGGCCCGTCGTGGAGACGGTCGTCGAGACGGACGACGCGACCGTCACGGAGAACGCCGAGCTGGAGCGGACGCTCGGCCTCAGCGGCGGGCTGGCCATCGGCATCGGGACGATGATCGGCGCCGGGATCTTCGTCTTCCCCGGGCTCGCGGCGGGCCGGGCCGGGCCGGCCGCGGCGCTGTCGTTCGCCATCGGCGGCCTGGTGGCCCTGCTCGTCGCGCTCCCCGCCTCGGAGCTGGCGACGGCGATGCCGAAGTCGGGGGGCGGCTACTACTTCATCTCCCGGGGGCTGGGCGCGCTCGCCGGCGCCGTCGTCGGGCTGTCGCTGTGGTTCGGGCTGGTGTTCGCGACCGCGTTCTACCTCGTGGGCTTCGGCTACTACGCGGTCGACGCGCTCACGGAGGTCGGCGTGGCCGTCGGGGCGGGCTGGGTCATCCCACTGGCACTCGTCTTCGGCGCCGGCTTCACCGTGCTCAACGTCACCGGGACGGAGAACGCGGCGAAGCTGCAGAACGGCATCGTCGCGCTCCTCCTGTCGATCCTGGCCGTCTTCCTCGGGTTCGGGATTCTCGATGCCCTCGGGATCGTCGGCGAGCCCGATGCCCCCGAGACGTTCGCCCCCTTCGGCTACGCGCCGGTCTTCAGCGTCGCCGCGCTGGTGTTCACTTCGTATCTGGGGTTCGCCCAGGTGGCGACGGTCGCCGGCGAGATGCAGGACCCCGGCAGGAACCTGCCGCTGGCGATGGTCGGCTCCGTCCTCATCGTCGGGGTACTCTACGTGGTGACCATCTTCGTCGCCACGAGCGCCTTCGGTGCCGACCGACTCGCCGAGCTGGGCGAGACGGCGATGGTCGAGGTCGGCCGGGAGTTCCTCGGCCCGGTCGGGGCGTTCGCGATCATCCTCGGCGGCCTCCTGGCGACGATGTCGAGCGCGAACGCCTCGATCCTCTCGACCTCCCGGGCCATCTACGCCGTCTCGAAGGACGCGATCCTCCCACGGGAGGCCAGCCGGATCAACCTGAAGTACGGGACGCCCCACGTCGCACTCGGGATGGCCGGCGGGCCGATACTCCTGTTGACCGCCACCGGTCGGGTCGAGCTGCTGGCGGAGGTGGCCTCGTTCCTCCACCTCATCATGTACGGGCTGATCTGCGTCGCGTTGATCGCCCTCCGCCGCGACGAACCGGAGTGGTACGACCCGGCCTTCCGGGTGCCGCTGTACCCGGTCGTGCCGATCCTCGGGGCGATTTCGAGCTTCGGGCTCATCCTCTTCATGGACCTGCTCTCCCAGCTGGTCGGCCTGGCGGTGATGCTCGGGACCGCCGTGTGGTACCTCTATTACGCTCGCGACGTGAGACTCAAGGGGGCCCTGTGATGCACGTACTCGTCCCGATCGAGATCCTGAAGGGGGAGACGGTCCCGGCGAGCCTGTTCGAGCTGCTCGCGCCGGCGAACGTGACGGTGCTGGGCTACCACGTCCTCCCCGAGCAGACGCCCCCGGACCAGGCGCGGCAGCAGTTCGAGGAGCGCGCCGTCGACGCGCTGGCGGACGTCGCCGCTGGCTACGACGGCGAAGGGACGGTCTGGACGCGACTGGTGTTCACCCACGACGAGCACCAGACGATCGGTCGCGTCGCCGACGAGATCGACGCCGACGCCTTCGTCGTGCCGGGTGCCATCGCGGAGCTGGACTCGCTCCTCGTCCCGCTGACCGGCGACGTCGCGGTGGACAACGTCCTCGAGTTCGTCGAGGCGCTCGTCGCCGACCGCGACGTCTCGGTGACGCTCTTCCTCGCCAGCGAGGACACCCCGGAGGCCCGAGAACTCCTCGAGAGGGCGGCCACCCGGCTCCGGGAGGCGGGGATCGACGCCGCGACCAGGCTGGTCACGGCGCGACCCTTCGCGGGCCTGCTGGCCGCCGTCCCCGGCCACGACGCCGTCGTGATGGGCGAGGCGGCGCCGTCGCTGCGGTCGGTCCTCCTGGGCGAGGAGGCCGAACGCGTCGCCGCCGCGTCCGTCGGGCCGGTGGTCGTCGTGCGGCGGCCCGACGACGACGGCGGCATCCTGAAGCGGCTCGGGCGGGCCGTCGAGGACGCGGTCGACGACGTGGTCGAGGGTGCAGGCGAGGGCAAAGGCGACGCTGCGGGGGAGGGGACGGACAGCACCAGGAAGTGAGCGTAGCTCCTGGAACCGAACTCAGATCCAGGAAGCGAACTGAGTGACTGCAAGCGAGCTCAGAGACAGCAGGTGAGCCCAGCGACAGAACGGGTGCCCAGCGACGGAACGTGAGGTCGTCGACGAACGTGAACCCAGCGACTGCGCTCTGACCTCAGTCGGCGTTCGGCGCGGCCGCCCGCTCGACCAGCGCCAGCACGTCGTCGAAGAAGGCGAGGGTGTCGTGCGGGCCGGGGTTCGCCTCGGGGTGGTACTGGCGGGTGATGACGTCGAGCTCGTCGCTCTCGAGGCCCTCGGGGGTGTCGTCGTTGACGTTGACCTGCGTGACCTCGAGGTCGCCCGGGTCAGAGACCGTGTAGCCGTGGTTCTGGGTCGTCATGACCACCCGGTCCGACCGGAGGTCCATGACGGGCTGGTTGACGCCGCGGTGGCCGAACTCCATCTTCTCGGTCTCGCCGCCGAGCGCCTCGGCGATCACCTGCTGGCCGAGGCAGATCCCCGCCAGCGGGAGCTCTCCCACGTAGGCGTCGACGAGGTCGGCGGCCGCCTCGAAGTTCTTCGGATCGCCCGGGCCGTTCGAGATGAAGAGGACGTCCGGGTCGACCGCGGCCACGTCCTCGGCGGTCGCGTCGTAGGGGAGTACCTCGACGACCGCGTCGCGCTCGACCAGCGAGTCGACGATGGACCCCTTCGCGCCGCAGTCGACGAGGGCGACCGTCGGGCCGTCGCCGTCGGCGTTGTGGGTCCGGCGCTCCGTGACGGAGACCTGGGCGCCGATGTCGGTGTGCTCGCTCATCCCCTTGCAGCGGGCGAGCTCCTCGCGCGCCGCCTCCACCGTGGCGTCCGCGCCGGCGGCGATCCCGCATCGCATCGCGCCGCCCTCGCGGATGCCCGTCACCAGGTCGCGCGTGTCGAGGCGGTCGACCGCGGGGACGCCCTCGTCGGCGAGCCAGTCGACGACGTCCGCGGTGAGCTCGCGCGCGACGACGGCGCGGGGGTGCACCCGGTCGGACTCGAAGCGGTCGGCTCGGACCCCGTAGTTGCCGATGAGGGGGTAGGCGAACGTCAGCACCTGCTCCTCGTAGCTCGGGTCGGTGAGGGACTCCTCGTAGCCCGTGTAGGCCGTCGTGAACACCAGTTCCCCGCGGGTGCGGCCCGGGACGCGGGCACGCGCCTCCACCACGCGCCCGTCCTCCAGCGCCACGTAGGCGTCGGTCATTACGAGATGCGTACGATGTACCCCTCAATAACGCTTGTGTTCGAAGCCTCGTTACGAAATTCGTAATCTATAGGTGGGGGCGGCCGGTAGGTCCCACCCTCGATGGACGACCTCGACCGGCGGATCCTCGCGATCCTGCGGCGGGACTCGCGGACGCCGTACACGGAGATCGCCGACCGCGTGAGCACCTCGGAGGGGACCGTCCGCAACCGCGTCGAGCGGCTGATCGAGGACGGGGTCATCGAGCGGTTCACGGTGGCGACCCGGACCGGCAACGTCCAGGCAATGATCGAGGTGGGCGTCGACGTCAACGTCGACACCGCCGACATCTCCAGCCGGATGGCCGAGTGGCGGGAGGTGGACTTCGTCTGGCAGGTCTCCGGCGAGGAGGACATCGTCGTCGTCGTCGACGCGACCGACACCGACACGCTGAACGACCTAATCACCCGCGCCCGCGAGTTCGACGAGGTCGTCTCCACGAAGACGCGGCTCATCCTCGACGAGAAGATCGGGTGAGCGACCTCCCGAGGGCGCCGGTCGCCGTCTCCGTTCCGAAAACGGGGTTGGACAGGGGTGTCCCACCGCGTGAGACACTGTCTCACGAAATGAGACAGCGGTCCCAGGGAGTGGGAATCCAGTCCCACGGGATGAGACACGTATCTCAGCAACTGGGACACCTCTCTCAACGGTTGGGACCCCGGTCCACCCCTTCCGGACCCCACTCCAAACCACGTGAACACCGGGCTACACCATCTGGACACCGCTCCAAACCACTTAGCCACCTCCACGGTGGGCCAGGGACACCCGTTTCGATCCTTGTCGAAAGAAACCTCGCCCAGCGATGCCGACCTACCGGGACCCCTTGGCCGCGTGGATCGCCCGGTAGGCCGGCGCGAGTGCCCGGTCGATGATGGCCCCCCGGTAGACAGGTTCGATCCGGCCGTCGCGGATCGCGGCGACGACGCTCTCGGGGGTGAGCTCGTCCGCCTCGACCCTGGTGAACGACCGCGCGGCCTCGAAGGGGAAGTGGGCGTCGCTGCCGCCGGTCAGCGGGATCGACCTGCCGTCGACCAGCGCCCGCACGCGGTCGTGGGTGTCGGGGTGCTTGCCGTTCAGCTCGACGGCGTCGAACGGGGCGGCGCTCTCGCGAACCGTGCTCTTGCGGAAGGGGTGCGGGACGATGGCCGCGCAGCCGCGGTCGTGGGCGAGCTCGACGGTCTCCTCGGGGGTGAGCGTCCCCGGCTCGGTCCGCGCCGGCGGGTCGGGGCCGACCACGAGCACGTGCCCGCGGGTGGTGGAGACCTCGATGCCGGGGATGAACGTCACCGCGTCGTGGGAGAACGGCGCGAAGTAGTCGTGGTTGGTGAGCGCGACGGCGTCCATCCCGCGCGCGCTCGCCACGCGGCCGAGCATCTCGGCACCCAGGGGATCGTAGCCGGTGACCTCGCCCGGTCGGCCGTGGAAGAACCGCGTGTGCGCGTGGAGGTCGACGAGGTACACACCCGGACGGAGGGGAGCCAGACATTTGTCTCCGGGGTTCCAACAGGATCCATGAGCGACAGGTCGCGCGGCCCCGCCGAGGGTGAGGCAACCGCGTCGGCCCATGGGGCCGCCCTGGCCGGCGACGAGCGCGTCGTCGTCGTGTTGAACCCCGCCAGTGGGGGCGGCGATCACGGTCCGCAGGTGCGGGGGCTCGCCGCCGAACACGGGTTCGAAGTCGTGGAGACCTCACCGGACGACGGGGCGCTCCCGGTGGTCGCGCGCCTGGCCGACGAGGTGGATCTGATCGCTGCGGCCGGCGGGGACGGGACGCTCAACGAGGTCGTGCGAGGGCTCTACGAGGCGGATGCCCTGGCGAAGACGACCGTCGGGGTGATCCCGGCCGGGACGGGCAACAACTTCGCCGAGAAGGTCAGTGTCGAGAGCATCGCCCACGCGTTCGAGGTACTGGCCCATGGCGAGCGCCGCCGTATCGACCTCGGGGTCGTCTCGGACCGGGACGGGGGCGAGCGTCGCCCGTTCGTCAACTCCTGTGTCTGCGGGCTCACCGCGGAGGCAAGTTCGAGCACCTCGGCGGACCAGAAGGGCCGGCTCGGGACGCTCGCCTACGTCGTCGAGACGATCCGAGAGGTCCAGGAGTTCGACCCCATTCCTCTCGAAGTGCGGACGAGCGACGCGGGGGATACCACCTGGGAGGGCGAGGCCTTCGCCGTACTCGTCGGCAACGGCAGGCGCTTTCCGCCCCCTGGCGCCGACGATGGGAGGGGAGACGGGAGGGGGACCGCTCAGGCGGACATGGAGGACGGCCGCTTCGACGTGGCCATCGTCGAGGCCGCCCCGACGCTCGACCTGGTCGGCGAGGAGGCGCGGAGGCGGCTGCTGGCCGGGGAGGGCGACCACCTCATCCGGCTGCAGACCCCGGCCCTCGACCTGATGGTCCGCGAACACGGCCCGCAGTCGTTCAGCCTCGACGGAGAGATCGTCGACGCGAAGCGCGTCCACGTCGCGGTCGACCCCGGCACGCTCGAGTTCTGTGTCGGCGAGGGCTACGAGCCGGATCCCGACGGCTGACGCCATCGCGAACGTCGCGATGGGTCGTTCCGGGCAGGTCGGTCGTCCCGGAGCCCTGTCCCATCGCACGACGCCACGCGACCCCCCGCGACGCGGAAGCACGCCCGGTCGACGAACCCCGTCCCGCCATCCGGTACGTTCCCGGTGGAAGACGAAGGGTCCTTAACGACTACCGACGATATTCGGCGTATGAGCACCGACGACATCGACCCCGTGGGGTCGCGTCCGCAGGGCGACGTCGAGCACGAGAACGCCCTCCAGGACGTCATCGCCGTCGACGCCGACGACGAACCGCAGGAGCTCGTCAACCGCCTCGAGGCACACACCGGCGACGGCATCCGTCACCGCGCGTTCACCGCGCTCGTCTTCGACGAGGAGGGCAACCTCCTGCTGGCCCAGCGGGCGCCGACCAAGCGGCTCTGGGACACCTACTGGGACGGCACCGTGGCGTCCCATCCGACCGAGGGCGAGACGCAGATCGAGGCGACCGAGAAGCGTCTCGACGAGGAGCTCGGCATCACCCCCGACCAGTACGGCGACCTGCGGGTGACGGACAAGTTCGAGTACAAGCGGTACTACCTCGACCAGGGCATCGAGTGGGAGGTCTGCGCCGTCCTGCAGTGCACCCTCGAGGATCGGACGATCTCACCGGACGAGGAGGAGGTCGCCGGCGTGCTGTGGGTCCCCTACGAGCACCTCTACGAGAACCCGAAGTGGTACCGACAGCTCAGGTTCTGCCCGTGGTTCGAGATCGCGATGCGCCGCGACTTCGCCGACCGATAACGCGGACGCGAGACGACCCCTGCGTGCTTTTACGAGTCCCCGGCGCGCTTTCACGAGCGACTGGCGATCCGTGCCGGACAGTAGCCACAGACTGCTCATCGCCGTAACTAATATTCCCTGATTCCACACTTACCTTCAGTAATATCCTACGAACGTGTCGCTTTCTCGGAGAAACGTTTACGTGTTTCAACGGTGTATCCGTAGACGATGTTCGACGCCGAGGTCCGGACCGCGGTGGCGCAGTACCTGAGCGGCGAACTGACCGAGGAGGAGGCCGCCCGCCGCGCCGACCTCCCCCGCGCGCAGCTGCGGCAGTACGCGCGGACCTGCGGCTCCCCCGTCCTCGTCCCCGCCCAGGACGCGGCCGAGGAGGGCGACGCCGAGCGACGACTCCACGGGTGATCCACCAGCATCCGCTCCACGGGTGATCCACCAGCATCCGCTCCACGGGTGATCCATCGGCGTCGGCTCCACCGGTGACCCACCGGCACATCGAGACGGACGAGCACCGGGCTCTTGCGAACACGCGACGACTTCTACAGGATCCCGGCCAACTCGTCTCCATCTACCCACGTAACCCGTCAGTCCAGTCCACAGCCCAGCCTACGTACCTGTCGGCCGGCCGGCAGTCGATCCCCCTTGGACCCGACCAGGAGCCCTCAGGGACGGGTCGTCGCCCAGACCGCGATCGCGGCCAGCACCACCGCCGGGATCATCGGGAGCACGAGGTAGGCGTCCCAGAACGACAGCCCGAACATCGTCCCGACGTGGGGGTAGAGGACGATGATCGTCGGGATGACGAGGAACGACACGACGATGGCACCGACCAGGACCCAGCCGCGCCAGTCGAACTCCCGGTCGACCTCCTCCGGGTGGACGACCCGCTGGTCGACCGGAGTGTCCTCATCAGCGGTCTGGGCGGTCGCGGCGGAGTCGGCGATCTCAGCAGTCCCGGCGGTATCAGCGGCCTCGGCAGTTTCGGCGGTATCAGCGGCCTCGGCAGTCTCGGCGGTATCGGCGGCCTCGGTAGTTTCGGCAGTATCGGCGGCCTCGGCAGTCTCGCCGGTCCCTGCGGTCCCGGCTGTCCCGGATGTCCCGGCTGTCTCGGCCGACGCGTGCCGACCGGACGGCTCCTCGACGACGGCCTCCGCATCCATCCCGGGATCGGCGTAGCCGTCAGGCATACGCGTCGGGGTCGTAGTCGTCGTCGGGGACGACGACCACGGAGCCGAATCCCTCCCGCGACTCCAGCATCTCGTGGGCGCGGGGCGTCTCGCTCATCGGGAGGACCGCCCGGACGTACGGTTCGAAGGTGCCGTCGAAGACCTTCGCCATGACGGCGTCGACCTCCCCGGGGGTGGCCATCGTCGACCCGAGGATGTCGAGCTGCTTCCAGAAGACCTTCGGGATGTTCGTCTCGGGGCTGATGCCCGAGGTGGCGCCGCAGGTGACGATCCGGCCGCCCCGGGCGGCCGCCGACAGCGACCCGTCCCAGGTCGCCTCGCCGACGTGCTCGACGACGACGTCGACGCCCCGGCCGTCGGTGTCGGACTTGACGGCCTTCGCGAAGTCCTCCTCCTCGTAGTCGATCAGGTGGTCGGCGCCGCAGTCGCGGGCGTGCTCGAGCTTCTCGTCGCTCGAGGCGGTCGCCCACACCTCGCAGCCCTCGTTGGCGGCGATCTGGACCGCGGCGTGGCCGACCCCTCCGGAGGCGCCGTGGACGAGGACGCTGTCGTCCTGCTGGATCTCGGCGCGGGTGATCAGCATCCGCCAGGCGGTCATGAACACGAGCGGCGCGGCGGCGACGGTCACGAGGTCGACCCCCTCCGGGACCTCCAGGAGGTTGTCCTCGTGGACGGCCGCCAGCTCGCTGTGGACCCCCCGGACGTGCTCGCCGATCATCTTGTAGTCGACGCACATCGACTCCTCGCCCTTCCGGCAGAACTCGCAGTGGCCGCAGTACAGGTTGGGGTCGACGACGACCCGATCGCCCTCCTCCCAGCGCGTGACCCGGTCGCCGACCTCGCTGACGATCCCGGCGCCGTCGCTCCCGGAGACGTGCGGCAGCTCCTCCGGGCTGGGCATCCCCTTGCGGGTCCACACGTCGAGGTGGTTGAGCCCGCCGGCCTTCACCTCGACCAGCACCTCCTCGGGACCGACCTCCGGGTCCGGGAACTCGTCGTACTGCAGTACGTCCGCCGAGCCGTGTTCTTCGAAGAAGACCGCCTTCATGGTGGGTCATGGTACCGCCCCGTGCAAAACACTAGCGAAGTCAGCAAGACGTCACCGGGACGACTGGCACGTCTGCATGACGTCACCGGGAGCATGCAAGGAATCCGAGGGGGACCGCAGATCGACGACGCCGCCGGTGGGCTTTAGCGGACGGCACCCGCATCGCCAGACATGAACGGACACGAGGAGCGGGACCCGGAGGACGCAGCAGCCGATGGCGGCGAGGCCGACCGTGGACGCGACCATCACGACGACAAAAACGACCACGACCAAGGACACGACCACGACCACGACCATGCACACGACCACGACCACCACAGCCACGACGTCTCTGAGCTCGGCTTCGCGTTACTGACCGTCTCGTCATCGCGGAGCCTGGTGGACGACGCCGCGGGTGACGCCGTCGCCGAACTCGTCGAGGCGGCGGACCACACCGTCGTCGACCGGGACCTCGTCCCCGACAGCTACGACGACATCCAGCAGGTCGTCGAGGGGTTCGTCGAGCGCGACGACGTCGACTGCGTGGTGACCACGGGCGGGACCGGCGTCACCCCGGACGACGTGACCGTGGAGGCGGTCGAGGGGATGTTCGACAAGCAGCTACCGGGTTTCGGCGAGCTGTTCCGAACGCTCTCCTACGAGGAGATCGGGACGAAGGTCGTCGCCACCCGTGCGACGGCGGGAGTCGTCGACGGGGCCGCGGTCTTCTGTCTCCCCGGCAGCGAGAACGCGGTCCGCCTGGGGACCGAGGAGATCGTCCTACCGGAGGCGCCCCACCTGGTGGGCCTGGCCGGCCGCGACGGCTGAACCGGACGGATCGTCAGGGTAACGGACAGAGGCTCGCGGTCAGCAACGCCCGGTCGTCGCTCTCGTTGCGCGCCCCGTGTTCGACGCCCCGGGCGTTGTGGACGACGGCCGGCGCCTCGAGGACCTCCTCCTGGTCGTCCTGGGTGACGGTCACCTGGCCCTCGAGGAGGTGGAAGACGTTCTCGCAGTCGTCGTGGACGTGCGGGTCGAACGAGCCGCCCGGGCCGAGGGCGAACAGCTTCACGAGCACGTCGTCCTCGACGACGAGCTCGGCGGTCGCGACCTCGCCGTCGGCGGGGTCAAGCGAGGGGAGCAGGTCGAGTGACATGCTCGACACTACCGTCGCCTCCGTAAAGAACCCGACGTAGTCGCCAGCGGAGCCGACGCCCCGCGAGGACGGAACGAGCGTTATAAGTACGCGCCGGGACACCTACACGACATGAACCACGCTCGGTCCGAGAAGAAGCGGACCGGAGGGCGGCGACGCCCGATCCGGAAGAAGCGGAAGCACGAGCTCGGCTCCGCGCCGACGGAGACGCAGGTCGGCGAGGCGAAGCTCAAGGTCGAGGACGCCCGCGGGGGCACCACGAAGGTCCGGGCGATCCGCTCGGCGGTCGCCAGCGTCAGCACGGCAGACGGCGTCGTCTCCGCCGACATCGAGGACGTCACCGAGAACCCCTCCAACCCGAACTACGTCCGCCGGAACATCATCACGAAGGGCGCGATCATCGAGACCAGCGCCGGCACCGCCCGCGTGACCTCCCGGCCAGGCCAGGACGGCCAGGTCAACGCCGTCCTCGTCGACGACGAGTAGCGCGACAGTTCTGCGGCCATCCTGTGGGCGACATCCACGACCACCGCGGGCTGGTATCGAGATTCGTCACGCAGTTCTACACTCCCGACGAGACTGCGACCCCCGAGACGAGAGCGTGAACTGCAGACTGTCGAACGGAGCCACTCATACACGCGATAGATCGCAGAAAGAATCGAACAGCGATCCTCCACTCCACGAGTGGGCCGATCCCCCACCGCACGCCAGTGTCCACCGATTCCGGTCCGGGCCAGCTCCGCGTCCCGTCACCGGGTGTCGAAGTAGTGCGACCCGAGCTCGACCGCCAGGAAGCTCGCGAGGTACTCGTTGCCGGCGGCCTCCGCTGCGGCGATCGCGTCGACCAGCTTTCGATCGAGCTCTGCGTCTTCTCTAGACTGGTACTCTCTGATCTCTGGAACGTCGATACTCACCGGTTCCTCCACCGTGAACGCCCCACGAGCTGATGACATGGAAACCTATTCGAGTTCCTACTATTTTTCTATTCCGATTCTGTCAGACAATCTCCTCCCGATCCGTCACGTTTCGTCGGGAACGAGGGACGGATGCTCCCGCTCAGCGCTCGCGGGCGATAGGACGTGAGACCCTTCCACCAGAAAAGTCATCGGCCGATGAATGGCTTTTGACGTTAGTTCTCAGTGTCCTCGGTGACCTTGGCTTCTGGTGCGTTCTGCATGACGCTCCGGAGTCCTTTCTGAGCGTTGTGTTTCCGGGTGTATCCTTCGCCGCTGGTGGCGATGATGTTGCCGTTGCGGTGGCGGAGCCGCCAGCGCCATTCGTCTCCTCGGTCGAGGAAGAGTTCGAACCGGGCGAACGTCTGCGATGAATCGGCAGCTTCGACGGGTATGGGTGGTTCATCGTCTTCTGCAGGGAGTTCCTCGGCAGTGTCGACGGGAGTTTCTTCGACATCGATGTCCGTACGAGGCCACTCCAGTTCGAGTTCCAGGCTCAGGTTGTCGTCTTCTGTTTCGAGTTCGATTTCCAGCGCGACTTCTTCGGGGATCTGGAAGACGACGGGGCCATCCTCTCCACCAAGGCGGATGGAACCCGCGGTGAGGCCATCAACCACGCCGCTGAGCACTGCGGCGATTTCATCACGAGAGGCTGTCAGCTCGGACTCGTACTCTTGGGCCATGGTATCTCCTACGGTAGCACGGGTAGTAAACCTCGTCCCGACGACGGGTCGGACGCTGCCAGGGATTGCGAATCGACCCCGGAGAAGTCACTCGGGTGGATCGCTACCCCTGCGTCGGGTATAAACATACAATCCAAACAGAGACAGAGACCACAAGCCGGGCGAGATGAACGGACAGGGATCGCGAATATTGTGGAGTGCGCTGGGTGTCCGTGCGTTTGTATGGGTGGTTCAACCGGTGTCCCGCAACCTGACGGGCAGGCTT
>SLIW01000342.1 GCA_007135435.1 Natronomonas sp. | reverse complement strand
CCTCGCGCTGGCGGTCGTCGCGGCCGCACCACGGGGCGAGTTCTCGTCGCTCGCGCTCGCGCTGGCCTCCGGGGCGGTCCTGGCCATCGTCGGCATCCCCACGCTGCGGTCCTACGCGTTCTTCGGGGGCGGCGACTCGCTGACCCACCTCGGGTGGGCCCGGGAGCTCAACGCGGGCATCCTCGACCCCCTCGAGTTCATCTACCCGGCGATCCACCTCATCGCGAACTTCATGGCCGAGTTCGGCGGGATCGCCCTCGACCGGTCGCTCGTGATCATCCCGACGGTCCTCTACCCGATCGTCGCCGTGGTCTTCTTCGGCCTCGCGGTGACGACGATCTCCGACAGCCGCTGGGCGCTCCCGATCGGCGTGCTGACGGCGCTGCTGTTCATCCCCATCAACGCCGTGAGCGTCCACACGGTCTCGCACCCGTCCAGTCAGGCGATCCTCTTCTTCCCGCTGGCACTGTACCTCCTGTTCCGCCACCTCACCGCCGACCGATCGGGGTTCGCCCTGGCGACGCCGTTCGGCGCGCTGTTCGCGATCGTCTGTGTCGGGATGGTCCTGATCCACCCCCAGGAGTCGATGAGCTTCCTCGTGGTGCTGTTCGCCGTCGTCGGCGTCCAGTGGATCGCCCGCCGGTGGGGTGACTACCACCCCGCCGCCATGCTCCGGCCCGTCGGTGCACACGCGCTCCTGATGGGCGTCGTCTGGTTCGCCTGGACCGCCAGACTGGACCGCGCCCAGGGCCGAGCGGAGTCCGTCATCGAGACGGTCTTCGGGGGGTCGTCCCCCGTCGGCGCCGAGGCTGCCGAACGGGGCGTCTCCCTGGCCCTGCTCGGCGGCAGCCTCGAGGAGCTGTTCGTCAAGCTCTTCGCGGTCACGCTCCTGTTCTGTCTGCTGGCCGCGGCGGTCGTCCTCTACAGCTTCCGCGGCCGGTTCCGAGAGACCAACCCCAGCGACGCCGCCGTCGCCTATCTCGCCGCCGCACTCGTCCCCCTGACCGCCGGCTTCCTCGCCGTCTTCCTCGCCGACCAGGGCGACCACTACTTCCGGTTCTTTGGCTTCATGATGGTCCCGGTCGTGCTCCTCGGGGCGATCGGGCTGACGCGGGTCGTGACCGGCGTCGACCGCCGTGTCTCGCGGGGACAGCTGACGAGCGCGATCGTGACCGTCTTCGTGGTGCTGCTCGCCCTCCAGATGCTGACCGTCCACGCCGGGCCCTACATGTACCAGCCCAACCAGCAGGTGAGCGAACACACCATCGAGGGGCACGCGGTCACCTTCGAGCACCACGACGGTGAGACGCCGCTGCTCGGCATCCGGGCCGGCCAGTTCCGCTACGTGCACGCTCACTACGGCCCCGAGACCGTCAGCGAGGAGGGCTTCCCGGGTTACCGCGCCGCCGTCCCCGAGCACGTGTTCAACGACAACGTCACCACGCACTACGAGGACGACGTCCTGGTGGTGATCACCGACGCCAACTACATCCGCGAGGTCCACCTCTATCAGGAGCTCCGCTTCGAGGCCCAGGGCTTCGAGCGGTTCGAGCGTGAACCGGAGATCGACCGTCTGCAGGACAACGGCGAGTACCGCCTCTACAGGGTCCAGGGCCAGGACGGCGGCGACTGACCACGATGTCGCTGTCGGAGCGGATCGTCCGCGGCGTGAAGGCCACCTTCGCGGCCAACGTCATCAACGTCGCCGCGAATGCGGCCCTCATCGTCATCCTGGCGCGGTTCCTCCTCACCCCCGACCAGTACGGGCTCATGTACTTCGCGCTGTCGGTGTTCGGGACCGTCGCCATCCTGGGCACCCTCGGCATCCCGTCGTCGGCGGCCCGCTACGTCACCGAGTTCGAGGAGACGGCGCCCGGACAGGTGCCCCACGTGATCCGGGCGGGGCTGTGGTACCTGCTGGCGCTGTCACTCGTCATCGGCACCGCGATCACCGTCGGCAGTCCGTGGCTCGCGGAGCTCCTCGGCGAGCCGGCGCTGGCGCCGCTGCTCGCGCTCGGCCTCGTGTACATCCTGGGCGAGGCGTCGCGGAACTACCTCGTGAACATCTTCCAGGGGCTCAACCGCGTCACCTGGAGTGCGGCGATCAACTCGGTCCAGGCGGTCGCCCGGGTCGTCTTCGCGGTCGGGCTGGTCCTCCTCGGGTTCGGCGTCGTCGGCGCCATCGCCGGGTTCGTCATCGCGTTCGCCGTCGCGAGCGTCCTGGGTGCGGTCGTGCTCTACGTGCGGTTCTACCGCCACTACGAGTCGGTCGACCGCCAGCCCGACCTCGTCCGGCGGCTGCTCGAGTACAGCGTCCCGCTGACCGTCACGCGCGGGGCGGGCGTCCTGGACAAACGCGTCGACATCATCCTCGTCGGGGTCCTCCTGAACCCGGCCGCGGTCGGCTACTACACGATCGCCAAGCAGATCTCCGACGTGTGTAACACCCCGGCGAACGCGCTCGGGTTCACCATCTCGCCGGCGGTCGGCGAACAGAAGGCGGGGAACCACGCGGACCGGGCCGCCCGCCTGTACGAGCAGGCGCTCGAGTACGTGCTCCTCCTGTACGTCCCGGCGGTGGTCGGGATCGTCCTGGTGGCGGAACCCCTCGTGGAGTACGTCTTCGGCCCGGACTACCTCGGCGCGGTGGTCGTCCTCCAGCTGTTGAGCCTGTACGTCCTGGCTGCGGCGGTCGTCAAGATCACGAGCGACGGGCTCGACTACCTCGGTCGCGCCCGGGACCGGGCGGTCGCGAAGGCGATCGCGGCGGTGGCCAACTTCGTGTTGAACCTGCTGTTGATCCCGATCTTCGGGATCGAGGGCGCCGCGCTGGCGACACTCCTGACCTTCTCGACGTACACCGTCGCCTGCGTCTACATCATCACGACCGAGCTCCCGCTGGAGTTCGTGGACGTCGGCCGGTCGCTCGCCGGCGTCACCGCCGTCTCGCTGGCGATGGGCGTCGGCGTCTTCACCCTCCTCCCGTACGTGGACGGGCTCGTCTCGCTGTTCGCGGTCATCGCCGTCGGGATGGCCATCTGGCTGATCGGCGTCGCCGGGGGCGGGCTCCTCGACGTCCGCCAGGCCGTGTCGTACATCTCCTGAACGGCCACCCGGGTCGGTAGATCCGCCGGGTGAACCCACGCCAGTCGGCACGGCCCGTTGGCCGTCGACGAATGGGCGACCGCCTGATCGCGCCGGCGGTCGGCCGTGGATTCAGAGACCTGACAATCGCCAGTCACTGGACCGGTCAGTCGCCGATCGATACGACTGGACGGCCACCGATCGATACGACTGGACGGCCACCGATCGATACGACTGGACGGCCACCGATCGACCGACTGGGCAACCACCGTACGAGGGCTGGCTGCCGACGCAGTTGCAGGT
>SLIW01000259.1 GCA_007135435.1 Natronomonas sp. | reverse complement strand
GCGGCCGTCTCCGACATCACAGTCATCGCCGCGTCGGCCTCCGACGACACGGTCCTCGAAGACGAGGAATTCCACGTCGTCGGCTCCATCTACCAGGCCGGAAATATCGAGGGAACCGAGGAGATCGACCTAACTGCGATCAATCAGGACACCAACGAGACCATCCACCTCGGCAGCCAGGAAGCCACCCTCGCACCCGGCTTCTACCACCTCGGCGCCATCAACATCACCGCCGAATTCGACGAACCAGGCAACTACTCGCTCGAACTCGGCGGCACGAACGCCGGCCAGATCGAGGTCGAGGCGGCCGTCTCCGACATCACAGTCATCGCCGCGTCGGCCTCCGACGACACGGTCCTCGAAGACGAGGAATTCCACGTCGTCGGCTCCATCTACCAGGCCGGAAACATCGAGGGAACCGAGGAAATCGAACTCATGGCAACCAATCAGGACACCGACGAGACCATCCATCTCGGCAGCCAGCTAGCCACCCTCGCACCCGGCTTCTACCACCTCGGCGCCATCAACATCACCGCCGAATTCGACGAACCGGGGACCTACGACCTCGCACTCGGCGGCACGAACGCCGGACAGATCGAGGTCGAGGCGGCCGAGTCGGATATCCAGGTCATCGCCGCGTCTCCGTCCGCAACCGAAATCGCACAGGGTCAAACCCTGTACGTCGTCGGCAGCATCTACCAGGCCGGGAACGTCGCCGGTCCCGAGCAGATCGAGCTCACCGCGACGCACCAGGGAACCGGCGATACCGAGGTCGTCGCGACCGTCGAACGCGAGCTGAGTCCGGGCTTCTACCACCTCGGGGCGATCAACGTCTCGTTCGCTCTGGACGAGACGGGAACCTACGACCTCGCACTCGGCGGCACGAACGCCGGCCAGATCGACGTCAGCCAACCAGTCGTTTCGCCGTCGATCGTCGCCGTCACCGGCTTCTCGGAGGACGTCGATCCGGCGACCGAGATGGAAGTCGTCTACGTCAGCGACGACGCAGGCCACGCGAGCGTCGAGATCGACGTCGAATCCGACCTCGCGATCGACGAGGTGACGCTGCTGGTCGACTCGATGGAAACCACCTACACCACGAGTGCGCAGGCGAGTCACGTCGGCGGCGACGACTGGATCGCCGAGATCCCGTTCGACACCATCCCCGACGACGGCCTGTACACGCTGTCGGTGATCGCGATCGACGAACTCGGGAACGCCGGGTTCGACAATCCCCCGGTCGTGATGATCGACCGCGAGTCCCCGACGCTGGCAGCCACCGTCGAGGACGTCACGGGCGACGACGCGACGGTCGTCGTCGAGAGCGACGAGCCGCTGTCGGACGTGCCCCACGTCGAGGTCGAACACCCCGACGGGTCGACGGAGACGGTCACGATGACCCACGAGACGATCACCCGCTTCACCGGCACGCTCGAGTTCGACGAGTCCGGCGAATATTCCGTCACCGTCGTCGGTACCGATCGTGCCGGCAACGAGGGAACGGACACCGCCTCCGTCGTCATCAACACCGGGTTCACGCTCCATGACGGCGAGATCGTCATCGACGGGACGGGAACGACGATCACGTTCGACATCGTCGACGATGCCGACCAGGCCGTCATCGAACAGGAGCTGTTCCTCGCTCTCTCCGAGACCACCGTCAACACCAACCTCGATGGCGGCGAGATCGGCGTGGGCTTCCTGACCGCCGAACTCGACCCGTTCATCGACTACCAGTTCGACCAGGGCACGATCGAGGGGGCGACCATCGAGATGGCCGTCGACGAGAGCGAGCTGGACGGGGCCAGCGTCGAGGACGCTCAGCTGTTCCACTTCGACGAGGCCACCGGTTCCTGGGACGCCGTCGAGTCGAGCCTCACGGAGGTCGACGGCGACACGTTCGTGGTGGCCGAGGTGACCGGGTTCTCGACGTACGGCGTGCTGGTACTGGACGAGGAGCCCCCCGAAGTCGTCGACGTCTCGCCGGCCGACGGTGCCACGCTCGACGCCGACACCGACGCGGTCACCATCCGATTCGAGTACGTGGACGCGCTGTCCGGCGTCGACGTCTCGTCGATCGGCCTCACCGTGGACGGTCAGGACGTCACCGACGAGTCCGCCACGACGTCGATCACGTCCTCGTTCGCGGAGTACACCTTCGCGGTCGACCCCGGGACCGCCTACAGTGCGGCGGTGACGGTCGCCGATACGGCGGGGAACGACGCGACGTATTCGACCACCTTCTCGGTCGCGTCGGACTCGGACGGGCCAGCAGACGACGATGCCGAGTCACCGTCGACGGCTCCGTCACAGCCACGTGATGGGGCTTCGGAGACCGCGACCCCCACGCCCACGGCGACACCACCCCAGACGGAGACGCCAGCGCAGACCGAGACACCTTCGCCCGACGAGACCCACCCGTCGACGCCCGGGGACTCCGTGAGCGGCACTCCGGATGGGACCCAACCGGGGCCGGACACCCCCGAGGATGTGGACGACCAGCCCGGCTTCGGCTGGCTCGTCGCGCTCGCGGCGTTGCTCCTGGCGGTCGGACTGCTCCGACGGCGGGCTGGCGCCTGACCAGCGTCACGTCGACGGGTCGACCGATCGTTCGAGGGTGGACTCGATCAGCTCCCTCCGTCGGGCGACGCCGTACCCCCCGATCTCGGACGAATGGTGACCGGTCCCCTCACCCGTTAGCTACCACAGCAGTCGACTGCGGTCCGGGTGGCCGAGTGGTTTGCTGGGCGTCACGTGGAGGGTCACACTGTCCGGGGTTGCCGTCGGTTGCCACCTGCATCACGAGGGGATTTTTTGGTGTCTGCGCGCGGACCTCAACGACATGGGACTCGAGTTTACCAGTCACACACAGCACGCGTCGCTCCACAACCCGCTCCAGGACTTCGAGGAGGAGACGGTGGAGGTCGAGGTCCGCCGCGACCCGCTGACCGATCGCCGGACCCGCATCGTCCGCGAGGGGTTCGTGATGCCCGAGGAGGACCCCGACATCGACCACGTGCTCGATACCGAGGGGTGCTTCTTCTGTCCCGACATGGTGGAGGACGCGACGCCGACGTACGCCGACGTCGAGATGGACCGGGGATCGGTCGGCGACGCGGTCTCGTTCCCGAACCTGAACCCCTACGCCGCGCACTCGAACGTCGTCGTGCTGACCGAGGAGCACTACGCGTCGCCGTCGGCGTTCGCGGCAGACGAACTGACCAACGGGCTGGTCGCCGCCCTCGAGTACGTCGCGGCGGTCGAGGAGACGGATCCGGACGCGACGTACGCCTCGATCAACATGAACTTCCTCCCGCCGGCGGCCAGCAGCATCTACCACCCACACCTCCAGGCGATCGTCGACGAGACGGGCACGGAGCGGCACCGACG
>SLIW01000394.1 GCA_007135435.1 Natronomonas sp. | reverse complement strand
TGAGGGCGTCTCGAGGTATCGTTCGATCCCCTCGCGGTGGCCCGCGCCGACGATGGCGACCTACACCGGCGTCGAGGGCGCCTCGAGCGAGCTGCTCTTCCGGCTGTTCGCGGCGTGGTTCCTGGTCAACGGCCTCCTGGCGTTCGGGCTGGCGAAGCTCGCCGGCGCCCACTGGAGCTCCGCCGGCGTCGGCGGCGGCGTGGCCTGGCTGACGAGCGTCAACCCGCTGCTCGCGCCTGGCTGGTTCGCCGGCTACGTCGAGCTGCGGTACCTCGACGTCAACGTCGGGGACATCTCGAAGCTGAACGACATCATGGCCGACGAGGAGCAGCCCCTCCGACAGCTGTGGACCGAGCTCACCGAGGTGCCGCTGTTCCGGCTCATCATGATCGTCGCGCTGACGAACGTGGGGAGCTTCATCGGCAGCGTCGTCTTCGCGACCGTCCTGCTACCGTACCTCTTCGCCGGTTCGGGGATCGAGGGGGCGAGCGGCGTCGCGAACCTCATGATCGAGGGCGCGCGCAACAGCCTCGAACTCCTCCTGGAGGCGGTTCGATGAGGAGACAGTGTGTCGATGAAGCCGGTGGCGATCCGTCGAACCCGAAGGTGGGCCGATGAGCACGATGACCGTCCGCGGGATCCGGTTCTACCCCGACGAGATCCGCGACCTCGCCATCGCGTGGGTCGCCCTCGGCATCGCGTTCACCGTCTTCCTCTTCGTCGTGACCGGCCGGGAGGTCTTCCCGGACATCGCCGGCGCGGTGTCCTCGCCGGCGTTCGGTCGGCTCTTCGTCCTCAGCATGCTGACTGTCGGCGTGGGGTTCCTCCTGCACGAGCTCGCCCACAAGGTTGTGGCGATCCGGCTCGGCCAGATCGCGGCGTTCCGTGCCGACTACGGCATGCTCGCCGTGGCGATCCTCGCGGCGTTCGCGGGCTTCCTCTTCGCCGCCCCCGGTGCCGTCCACCACCGTGGCCGGATCACCGACCGCGACAACGGGCTGGTCTCGGTCGCCGGCCCGCTGACGAACGTGGCGCTCGTGGTCGCGTTCCTCCCGCTGGTCCTGCTCTTCGAGGGGTTCCTTCACCAGGTGGGCCAGCTCGGCGTCCTGATCAACGCGTTCCTCGCGGCGTTCAACATGATCCCCTTCGGTCCCCTCGACGGTCGGAGCGTCCTCTCGTGGAGCACGCTCGTCTTCGCCGTCGTCTTCGTGGGATCGGTCCTGCTGGTAGCCTTCGCCATCCTCTTCGTCGGCTTCCCCTCCCTGTGACCGGTCCCTGGGCCAACCGACGTGCTTTTGCTCCTCTCGGCCGCGGCACCGAGTATGAGCGAGGATGCCGACGGGGCTTCGGCCAGGGACACCGACGAGACGTCGGAGGAGGAGGGGGAGCCCACCGAGGGGCTCACCTACGCCGACGCGGGCGTGGACATCGACGCCAGCGAGGCGGCGACCGCGGCGCTGGTCGGTGCCGTCGGGGAGTTCGAGGGCGACTACGCCGGCCTCGTCGACCTCGGCGACCGGTACCTCGCGCTCGCGACGGACGGCGTCGGCACCAAGCTGCTCGTCGCCGAGGCGCTGGACGACTACTCGACGATCGGTATCGACTGCATCGCGATGAACGTCAACGACCTCATTGCGACGGGTGTCACCCCGGTGGCGTTCGTGGACTACCTCGCCGTCGAGGCGCCGGACGACCGGGTCGCCGAGGAGGTGGGCGAGGGGCTCGCCGACGGTGCGGCGCGCGCGGAGATCGCCCTCGTCGGCGGCGAGACCGCCGTCATGCCCGACGTCATCAGGGGGCTCGACCTGGCCGGCGCGTGTGCCGGTGTCGCGACGGAGTCTGAGCTGTTCGACGGCACCGCCCGCGAGGGCGACCTGCTCGTGGGGCTCCCGTCGTCGGGGATCCACTCGAACGGCCTGACGCTGGCGCGCGAGGCCGCGACGCGGAACCACGACTACACCGATCCGTTCCCCTGGGACGACCGGAACTCCGACGACGACCGTAGCTCCGACGACGACCGTACCTCCGACGACGACCGCACGATCGGCGAGGTCCTCCTCGAGCCCACGCGCATCTACCGCGAGGTGCTCGCGCCGTTACACGCCGTCGAGACCCACGCCGCCGCGCACGTCACCGGCGGCGGCTGGACGAACCTCTCGCGGATGGGCGAGCACCGCTACGTCGTCGACGACCCGTTCGAACCCCAGCCGATCTTCGAGTTCATCCAGGAGGAGGGCGGGGTGAGCGACGCCGAGATGCATCGGACCTTCAACATGGGGACGGGGTTCGTCGCGGCGCTCCCCGAACCGGATGCGGAGGCGGTCGTTGAGGAGATCGACGACGCCCGCGTCATCGGCCACATCGAGGCCGGCGACGCGGTGGAGATACGTGGCCTCTCGCTGTGACGACCGCTGGGCGGACAGGCGGGGCTGTACCGATCCGATCAGGACCGACCCGTGCCCCGCACATCCGCGTGGGGTCGGTCGTCGACGGTCAGGTCACACGCCGGGTGGCCCCGTTCTCGGCCTTGAACCCTCGCCCCACGACGCGAGGGAAACACTTTTCATAACTCGTGGTAATTTGCCGGTATGGCCATGGACCTCCCCACGTCGGCCGACCTCCGCGAGCGGCGGACGAACCTGGGGTTGACCCAGAGCGAGCTCGCCGACATGGCGGACGTCTCCCAGCCGCTCATCGCCCGCATCGAGGGGGGCGACGTCGACCCGCGGCTGTCGACGCTGCGGCGCATCGTCGCGGCCCTCGACGAGGCAGAGAGCGCGGTGATCCACGCCGAGGACATCATGCACCGGGGGGTCGTCACCGTCGCCCCCGACGACAGCATCCGGCAGGCGATCGACGTCATGGTACAGGAGGGCTACTCGCAGCTCCCGGTCGTCCGCGACGGGCGACCCCAGGGGATCATCTCGAACTCCGACATCCGCCAGCTGGAGTCGGAGGACGCGGGCGACCTCCCGGTCGCGGACGCCATGCGCGAGGCGATCACGACCGTCGAGCCCGACGCGACCCTCGACGAGGTCAACGCCCACCTCAACCACCAGCACGCCGTCATGGTCGTCCAGGACGGCCAGCTCGAGGGGATCATCACCGAGGCTGACGTCGCGGCGCAGTTCTCCTGATATCGGTTTGGATCTTCGACCGCCCGTATCACCGAACGCTACGTGATCCGTCCCACTTCGGCGACGGGCGAGGGTACGACGAGCCGCTCGGCAGCTCGAACTGGTGGCCACGTGACGCCCCTGGGTGGTCTTCTACCGCTCCTCGAGATCACTCGGAGCTGTCGTCACCGTCGTCAAGCTCGAAGGCGTCGATGACCTTCAGCGGGACGTCGCGGAGGGCGCCGCCGACCTCGCTCTTCGCGATCCGGGAGGCGTGCTGGGTC
>SLIW01000191.1 GCA_007135435.1 Natronomonas sp. | reverse complement strand
CGGCGAGGTCCGCGCGGTGCCCGAGGGGACGCCGGTCTTCGCGAACGAGCCGCTCCTCGAGGTCACGGCGCCGATCCTCCAGGCGCAACTCCTCGAGACGGCGGTCATCAATCAGATCGGCTACCAGACCCTCGTCGCCACGAAGGCGGCGCGGATGCGGGACGTGATCGACCGCCGGGGTGAGGACCAGACGCTCGTCGACTTCGGGTCGCGTCGAGCCCACGGGACGGACGCCGGGATCAAGGCCGCCCGGGCCGCCTACGTCGGCGGCTTCGACGGCACGTCGAACGTCGCCGCCGGGGAGGCGTTCGGCGTGCCGGTGTCCGGGACGATGGCCCACTCGTGGGTCCAGAGCTTCGACGACGAGCGGGAGTCCTTCGAGACGTTCGTCGACGAGTACGGCGCCGAGAGCGTCCTGCTGATCGACACCTACGACACGGTCAACGGGGCCCGTATCGCGCGGGAGGTCGCCGAGGAGGCCGGCGTCGACGTCCGCGGGGTCCGCCTCGACTCGGGCGACCTCCCGGCGCTCTCGAAGGCAGTCGACGAGGTCATCCCCGAGGTCGATCAATACATCTCCTCCGGGGTCGACGAGTACGCGATCGCGGAGTTCTTCGAGCGCGGGGGGATCGCCGCCGGGTTCGGCCCGGGCACCGCGCTCGTCGCCAGTACCGACGAGCCGGCGATCGATGCCGTGTACAAGCTCGTCGCCGTCGAACGCGACGGCGAGATGCAGCCGACGATGAAGCTCTCGACGGGGAAGGTCACCTACCCGTGTGCCAAGAGCGTCCGGCGGACCAGCGAGGACGGCCGGTACGCGGGCGACGTCGTGGGCCTCCGTGACGAGACCGGGACCGGAGAGGAGCTACTCGTCACCGTCATCGATGCCGGCGAGCGGATCTACGACCTCCCGGACCTCGAGTCGATCCGAACGACGGCGTCGGAGAACCGCGCCCGGCTCCCGGAGGCGCATCGACGGATCGACGACCCGGACCCGTACGACGTCCGGATCGGCGACGACCTCCGCTCGACGACCGACGCGCTCCGCCGATCCCTCGAGAAGCGGCTATTGGGGTGATCGACCGTGCGTTTCTGGGACGATGATCGGCTTCGCACGGAGGCGGCGTCGATCCAGCGATGCCGGCTCCCCTCGTAACGGCTCGCCGGGTCAGTCCGACGCCGTCGACGGTACGAGGCTGGCCACCGGCTCCCGCTGAGCCGAAATCAATAGGGATATCCAACCATATCCAGATATCGAGAGGTATGAGCTTTTGCTAGAGGTTTTCAGGTACTATTCGACGTCCTGGACGGTGAGGGACAGGTGTGGTGCCCCACCCTGTCCGAGTTGTCCCAATTAGTGCTCTAACGGATGGAGCTCAGGAAAGTGCAGGCGCAGGTATTCCAGAGGCAGACCGTCAAAGGAGGCCTGATTCTTGAGAACCTTGGTCTTGATACACGGGGCGCTGTCCTGAATGACGACCGGCTTCTGTCCGAACGCGTATTGATGTGTGCGGAGGATCCGAGGCGTCTCGCCGTATCACCAGCATGGCTTCCTCGACATCTTCGCTCTCTTGCTGAATGGCGGAATATGGTGGCTTGAAACGGTCCTATCTATCGTCTCCGACCGATGAGTCCATACCTCGTCAGTGGTCACTCGACCGACTCGATGAGACTGAATCCACTTAATAATCCTATTTAGCCGAACTCTTAAATACGAGCTTCTGCAAGTTCGGGTATGGTGAAGCAGCGAGCAAAGACCACAGAGCGCTCACTTCAATTAATTGATGAAATTCAACGATCCGGCGGTGCTACGCTAGACGAGCTGGCTTCCGAGCTTGATGGGTCACGGAGCACCATTCACATACATCTTCAGACCCTCATGGAGGGCGGCTATATCACGAAAGAGGGAGAGGTATACCATATCGGCCTACGGTTCCTGAACCACGGCGAGTATGCACGTTCACGAAAGAAGGCATATTCCTTGGCGAAAAATACTGTCTCGGACATTTCTAACGAAACAGACGAAGAAGTCGAATTCGTGGTAGAAAACGACAACCGTGGAATTCTCGTGTATGAACTATTCCATCCCGATAGTCAATTCCCGTCCAAGGAGGGTCATATGTCTGGCTCGCCGAGCTCCGCTGGGATTTACTACTATCTGCACTGCGTGGCAACCGGTAAGGCGATCCTCGCAGACTACTCCGATGACCGTGTCAATGAGGTACTGGACAAGTGGGGGTTGCCTGAGCAGACGGAACAGACGATCACGGAAAGAGACGAACTCTTCGAGGAACTCGATCGAATTCGAAGCAACGGAATCGCGTTCGCCGACGAGGAATACGTCGACGGTCTCAGAGAGGTAGGCCGAAGTGTGAAAGGCCCCGATGGGAAAGTTCTCGGAGCTATCGCGATTATCGGCCCGAAATACCGCTTTACTGATGAACGGTTTTATCGTGGCCTGCCAGAAATCCTCGACAAGCATGTGGATATTCTTGAGGAACAGATCCACGAGACGTACCTAGATGATTATCGATAGTGGTACGATTGATCCGCGCTCGCTATCGTATGATACATAATTGCCTCGATGTCCTTCAGGCCGACAGCGGGTTCAGCCGTTTCATCGAGGATATTACGACATGGGACCCGGAATATCGCCACCGTGCGACAATTTGGGATCGAGCGAACGACTCGAAAAGAAGTCTATAACTTGTCATAAAATACGCGGGGTGGTGATTGTGTTGGTTGATACTGTTCCGACTCGAGCTTGATAATGGACCGCGTGTGAATGAAGACAGCCTCGATGAGATGCCCGACGTCCCAGCAGACTACGATCCTCACGAGCACCACGGCTCATTCTGCTAGTGAAAGCAGTGGTGCCCGATTCTAGAGCTTCGTCTTCTACTCCCCGATGCGTCGGTGCAGGCGGACTGAAGTGATAGAGTAACTATTGCCCTCAGTGCCCTCCACCGCGACGAGACAGGTCACCACACCCACAACCGCGTAGATTTCACACTCCAGTGGCTGTGAACGACGATCCTGAAAGAGGTGAACTCGTTACGTTGTCAGACAGAAATAATCATAGAAATTCGGTGGGGAGATCGGTACTTGTGCCAGCAAGATGGCCGATCGTAACGCGCTGGATAAACTGAAGAACCGGTTTCCGAATGTGTGACAAACCCGCCCCAAATATGCCCCTGGAGAATTCCACAACGGTGTGCCAGTCGAACGATTGGTGACGTTGATCGAAGAGTTGTCTGCGAACGCTATCACTCGATCGAGGAGAAGTCTGCCGTGGTAGCTGGGAGCAGGAGGACGAATCCGCAAATCCCTCGGGTAGATATCTATTCAGATATTCTGACAATTACTGGAAATCAACCCATTCCTATTCCACCACTGCCGGTG
>SLIW01000329.1 GCA_007135435.1 Natronomonas sp. | reverse complement strand
GTGAGGCCGCGGAGATCGCCAACCGGGCGGGCGCGAAGCGCCTCGCGCTCGTCCACGTCTCCTCGCGGTACGCCGGGGACCCGGGGCGCATCGAACGGGAGGCGCGGAACGCGTTCGACGGCGCCGAGGCCTTCGTCCCCGACGACGGCGACGCGCTGGACGTCCCGTTCCCCGACGAGTAGTCCCACGGGTCTTTCAGCCTCCTATCACTTCCTCCGTGCCACCATCCGACACTCAGTCCTCTGATCCGTCCGCCGCATCGACCCCCGGCTCCCGCCGGCGCGTCATCCCGAGGGCGGTCCAGGCGACGACGGGCTCGTCGTGCTGGTTGTAGCCGGTGAGCTTCGTGCGGACGTGGCCGACCTCCGGTCGGCTCTCGGAGGGACGCTTCTCGAGGATCTCGACCTCGACGCGGAGGGTGTCGCCGGGGTGGACCGGGCGGATCCACCGGAGCTCCTCCACGCCGCGGGCGCCCATCGACGTCTCCGGTTCGAGGAAGTCGTCGACGAGCAGCCGCATGCACATCGAGGCGGTGTGCCACCCGGAGGCGGCCAGCGATCCGAAGATCGACTCCTCGGCCGCCTCCTCGTCCAGGTGGAACGGCTGGGGGTCGTACTTCTCCGCGAACTCCTTGACCTCCTCGGTGGTGACGTCGTAGCGGCCCTCCAGCTCGTAGACGTCCCCCTCCTCGATGTCCTCGAAGTACCGTGTCATCGGGGAGGGGTCGGCGCCGGGAGGCCAAAAACCGGTCGAAGTGCCCTCGACGCCGACGGATCACCGGTCGTCGGTGGTAGGTACCTGGCACAGCGTTCGACGCCTGTTGTCTAATCCTCGGTCGGTCACGTCGTCGGCGGATCGGCGTCGGCCAGGCGGGTGCCTCGCGACACCGCCGATCGAGAGTATACGGTTCTAGACGTGTCGTGCGTTATCACATAACGTATTTCAGGTTACAGTACCTACATCCACTTCTGATGCCACCGTGGGAGGGCGACCGCACCCTGGAGGACGCCCCGAGGCGGCAGCGACGGGTCCCTCTCGTGGAGCCACTAGCGGACGGTGGTGCCCTCGCCGTCGACGAGGCGCTCAGTGCGCTCGCCCATCCGACCCGGCGGTGTGCCCTCTACTACCTCAAGGACGAGGGGGTCGCGGACCTGGAGGAGCTCGGTGCCGCCGTCGCCGGCATGAAGACGGGGACCCCACCCGACGACGTCCCGGCGGACGAGCGCGATCGGATGGCGGCCGAACTGGCCCACACCCACCTCCCGAAGCTCGACGAGGCGCTGTTCATCGAGTACGACCGCCGGAGCCAGACGGTCAGGTACGCCGACCCGCCGGCGATGCACAACATGTTCCTGCTGTTGCTCTCGCAGTTCGAGGGGAAAGACGCCTGGTGAGTCTCCATCGGCTCCCTCTCGTGGCGAGTGCGAGACATTCGATAACGAGTGCCGGTTGAGACACCGAAATCGGTCTTCCACCGAACTGTCCGGAATCGAGCCGGTTGCCGTCGAGCGGAACGGTCCGTGAACAGCTGGACCCAGCCGACGAAACGGCACCCCTCTCCGACCATAGACGGTCGCAATCACCTTACCTGGGGTTGACAATCTGACCAGGGTTTATATACGAATCCGCACCAGTTGGGTCTGGAACGCCAGTTTGCGCGTTCCGTATCGAATAAAGAAAATCGAATTACCAACAATATTAAGGGTGGGTGCGAAGAGACACCCATGGGAGCCAGGACGGCGGCGGTCTCGCGCGAGACCGCCGAGACGGACGTGGAGGTGACGCTCGACCTCGACGGCGACGGCGAGCACACCGTCGACACCGGCGTGGGGTTCTTCGATCACATGCTGGCGTCGCTGGCGAAACACGGGCTCTTCGACCTCACGGTGCGCTGCGACGGCGACCTGGCGGTCGACGACCACCACACGGTCGAGGACGTCGGGATCGCCCTGGGGGAGGCCCTCCGGGAGGCCCTCGGCGACAAGCGCGGGATCGTCCGCTACGCCGACCGCCGGGTGCCGCTGGACGAGGCCGTCGCCTCGATCGTCGTCGACGTCTCCGGCAGACCCCGGTTCTACTTCGACGGCTCGTTCTCCCAGGACGCCGTCGGGGAGTTCACGAGCGACATGGCTCGGCACTTCGCGGAATCGGTGGCGATGAACGGTGGGCTGACGCTCCACGCCGCCGTCGAGGGCGAGAACGCCCACCACGAGGTCGAGGCGCTGTTCAAGGCGCTGGCGCGGGCGCTCGACGACGCCACGCGCGTCGACGAGAGGCGGGGAGACACCCCGAGTACGAAGGGCAAGCTCTGAAGCCTGCGTTGCGGCGACTCAGAGCCGCTCGCGGGCGTCGATGCCCCGGTAGATGGCCATGGCGACGAAGTACACCGCCATGAACAGGAGGAAGCCGACGGTGAAGGTCGCGACGGTCCCGTCGCCGAGCTCGACGGTCGTTAGCGACAACAGTAGGGCCATCGCCACGACGAAGACGGCGATGGCGAAGGCACCCGAGACGACGTAGACACTCGCGTCGCTCCGCAGGTCCATCGGTTCGGGGTTTCGAATAGGAACCATGAAAACGCTGTCGAATCCGGGGAACCCTCCCATATTCTCCACTAAGAGTGCAGAAAGGTGGTCATCAGCTCGAAGCCCATTCCGCGGCACGTCGGCCTTCACGCTCCCCGGGGCCGAATCTCAACCGGCATCGAATAGGCACACAGGTAGTCGGCACAAGATATACGTGTATCAGTACACATACCTCAGGTATGGCCACGAAGACGATTACCGTCACTGAGGAGGCCTACGAGCGTCTCGTCGCATTTAAGGGCGACGACGAGAGCTTCTCGGAGGTTCTCGTCAGGCTGACCGACAGCCACGCTGACCCCTTGGAACTAATCGGTGCGTGGGAGGGCACCGATTACGCAGCGGTCGTGGAAGAGGGGAAGGCGGAATTCGACGCGTCGATGGAGGAGCGACACGATGCTCTGTTTGGAAAGTAGCCTCCTCGTCGACGCACTCGATCCGGACCGTACAGCTCACGACGACGCACGAACGTTTCTCGAACGACACCGGAACCAGCCACTCTTTCTTCCCACGATCTGTGTCTGGGAGGTACTCCGTGGGCCGGCAAAGAGCGGAAACGAAGCCGGATATGCTGACACCGCAAACAAGCTGGAGTTCGGATTCCAGCTCCCGTTCGACGGAGCAGCGGCCAGGGAAGCTGCGACGATTGAACTCGAGCAGATGCAGAAAGGCGAGCCCCTCAACGTCCGGGATTACGCAGTGGCCGGTACAGTGCGGCACTACGGTGGGACCATCGCCACTCGCGACGAGCGATTCAACTCGATATCCGGGTTGAACGTCGTCACGTACTAATCGAGGACGAACCGGAGGCCAGTCAGCAT
>SLIW01000032.1 GCA_007135435.1 Natronomonas sp. | reverse complement strand
TACCATTTCGTGGTGGAAAAAGGTAAACGGAACCATCTCGTGGGAACCCTTATCCCTCCTCGCCCCCTCTGTTGGGATGCGAAGATACCGAGGAGGTGGCGAAGATCACCCCTCGTCCCTCCACACAGAGAGATAACAATGACAAACACAACGAGTCCGATCCAGACAGCGTTCGAGATGCAGCGACAGTCGACCAAACAGAGCCAGCAGCTGTTCGAGCAGGGCCTCGACATCCAGCGGAACGCGATGGAGACGTTCCTTCACAACGGCCTGGCCGCACAGCGCTCCGCGCAGAAGCAGGGCGCCGAGCTCGCACACGAGCTGACGAACACGCAGATCGCCGCCTTCGAGGCGGCGGTCGACGAGAACGAGAGCGAGATCCGGTCCGCGATGGACGAGCAGTTCGAGCAGAACGCGGCACTGACCAAGCGGCTGCTCGACGCCCAGTACGAGCAGGGTGCCGACCTCGTCCAGGGACTCATGAACGCCCAGTTCGATGCGTTCCAGTCAGCGTTCGAGGACGGCGAACTCGACCTCCGATCGAGGATCGACGAGCAGTTCGAGGCGCTCGACGAGTCGCAGGACGAGGCCTGGGACGAGTTCGAGTCGGTGTTCGACGAGGCGCTCGACGACATGAGCGAACAGCAGAAGGTGCTCGTCGCCCAGTCCGTCGAGGCGTTCCTCGACGCCCACCGGGAGACCGAAGCACAGACGATCGAGGGCGTCCAGCGGACCGAGGAGGCCACCGAGACGGCTCGTCGGCAGACCGAAGAGGTGGCACGGACCGCCCAGGAGCGCGCCCAGAGCGTGACCGTCGAGATCACCGACGCGGCGGAAGAGCAGTTGGAAGCGCAGGTGGAAGCCATCGACGGGCTCGGATCGACCTACGCCGACCGGCTCCAGAACCAGGGAATCGACTCGCTCGAGGCGCTGTCCGAGGCCAACGCCGACGCGATCGCCGAGGCGGCCGAGGTCTCCGAAGAACTCGCAGCCGAGTGGATCGAAGCGGCGCAGTCGCAGCGGAAATCCCTCTGATCCGCCCGTTCGACCACACGCCGTGAACCGATCGTCCGATCGATCGGCCTGAAACCGATCGTCCGCTTTTTTCGACCGTCGATCGAGCCCTGAGGACTGACCACGCATAGTCACAGCGGATTGGCAGGTGGGTCGAACACTCGTAGATAGCTCAGAACCCTCCACGTGCCCGCGGCCGAGGAGCTGATCGTGGCCTTCGAGGGTGTGGACGCCCTGTTCCGCAGGGCGGGGACGGTCACCGAGACCGTCCTGGCGTCGGCGGGGTAACTGCAGGTCATCATCGTCCACGGATCGGGGGACGACCACGTCGACGTCGAGGCCGCCACACGACAGGAGGTCGTCGTGTCGAGTGAGCTCGATGGATTCAGTCGATATCGACTGTGATCGATCGTACCGGTGAACGATCGTTATGGTGTTCGATCGTACTGGTGATCGATCGTTATGGTAATCGCGCGTTCCAGCAGGCGAATCGATTACTTCCGACGGGCCCGAACGACCGTTCCACGACCCTCCGCAGGCGCCAGAACGCTCTCCCGTTACCGGCCGAACAGCCGCGACAGGAGCCCGCCACCGTCGCCGTCTGCCTCGGAGGGTCGAGCGTCGACAAACGCGCCCTGGGCGATGGTGACGGTGAGGCGGGTGCCCTCCTCGTGGCTTCCGGGCGGCAGCAGCTCGAGCTCCGCCTCGACGTGCTCGCCTCCGGTCTCCTCCAGCCGCAGGACCGCCGTGCGTCCGTCGACGATGCGCTCGACGACGGCCTCGTACTCGCCGTTCATCGGGGGATCACTGCGCGCCCAGTTCGAGCCCGGGCGATATCAATGTCACCGGTGGCTCACCTCGTGGGCCGCCCCACTCCTCGAGGCGTGACCCCGACGCTCGCGAGAGCGAGCGGTCCAGCCGACGCGTCGCGCCGACACGTCGCGCGAACCGGCGGGCATTATTTGCCTCTGGAACGCGGAGTCGGGGACGTGCAGGAGTACGAGCGAAAGCAGCTCCTCGAACGCGTCGACCGCGAGGGCGCCACCCTCGGCGTCGACATCCCCGACCGGATCGACGTCCAGGGCGAGGAGGTCGAGCTCCGGCGGTTCGTCTTCGAGACCAAGCGACGGGAGACGATCCCGGAGGGCGAACGCGAGCGCGTCGAGCGGGCCAAGCGGAACCTCCGGCGCGAGCGCCTCGAGCGCCGGCGGCGCATCGAGGAGGGCGACATCACCTTCGAGGAGGGCGAACGGGAGGCCGAGGCCGTCGTCGGGATCGACCGGGCGCTGGAGGCACTCGAGAGCCTGGGGAAGGAGAGCGTCGAGGCGGAGGCGAAGCGTCAGGAGGCCGCCGACAGGAAGCGGTGGGTGAGCTTCCTGCGGCAGGCGCTCGGCCGCGACGACGACGGACCACAGGTGCGCGGCAGATGACGCTCGTCGATTCGCGCCTCCGTCGGACGAGCCGGGCAGGGGGTGGCGTCCCGTGAGCGTGAACGACGAGGTCGCGACGCTGCTGGAGGAGATGGCCGACCACCTCGAGGCGCGGGACGTCGAGTTCAAGCCGAACGTCTACCGGCGGGCGGCCGACAGCGTCCGCGCCCACGCGGTCTCGATGGCGACCCTCCACGAGGAGGCCGGCCAGGAGGCCATCGAGGAGCTCGAGGACGTGGGCGAGGCCATCGCCTCGAAGACGGTCGAGTACCTCGAGACGGGCACGATCGAGGAGCTCGAGGAGCTCCGCGAGGAGTTGCCGGTCGACATGGACGCGCTGACGGCCGTCGAAGGGGTGGGTCCCAAGACCGTCGGGGCGCTGTACGACGCCCTCGGGGTCGAGACCCTCGAGGACCTCGAGGCGGCCGCCGAGGCGGGCGAGATCCGGGAGGTCCCGGGCTTCGGCGCGAAGACGGAGGCGAACATCCTCGAGAACATCCCCTTCGCCCGCGAGGCCAGGAAGCGGAGCCTGCTCGGGGAGGCGCGACCGGTCGCAGACCGCGTGGTCTCGTTCCTCGAGTCGGTCGACGCCGTCGCGGTCGTGGACGTGGCCGGCTCCATCCGCCGGTGGCGACCGACCATCGGCGACGTAGACGTGCTGGTCGCCAGCGACGACCCGGAGTCGGTCGTCGGGGCGTTCGAGGGCTGGGAGGCGGCCGAGGGCGTCATCGAGGCCGGCACAAGCAAGGCGAGCGTCCGCGCCCAGGGGCTGCGCGTCGACCTCCGTGTGGTCGTCCCCGACGAGTTCGGCGCCGCGCTCCAGTACTTCACGGGGAGCAAGGAGCACAACGTGGCGGTCCGCAACCGGGCGATCGGCATGGACCTGAAGGTCAACGAGTACGGCGTCTTCGACGTGTCGGCCGTCGACGACGCGGACGCCGGCCAGCGCGTCGGCGAGCGCGTGGCGGGCGAGACCGAGGAGGGCGTCTACGAGGCGCTCGGGATGGCGTGGATGCCGCCGGAGCTCCGGGAGAACCGCGGCGAGGTCGCGGCGGCGGCGGAGGGCGCCCTCCCCGACCTCCTGTCGGTCGACGACGTCCGCGGCGACCTCCACGTCCACACCGACTGGTCGGACGGCCACCACTCCATCGCGGAGATGGCCGAGGCGGCGGCAGCGTTCGGCCACGACTACCTCGTGATCGCGGACCACGCGACCGGCCCGGGGATGGTCGGCGGCGTCGGCCTGGACGACGACGAGTTGCGCGAGCAGCTCGCGGAGGTCCGCACGGTCGCCGCGGACGCCGACGTCGACCTGCTCGCCGGCGTGGAGGCGAACGTCGGCGCCGAGGGGGAGATCAGCGTCGGCGACGACCTCCTCGCCGAGCTCGACTGCGTCGTCGCCTCCCCCCACAGCGACCTGGACGGCGACGGCACCGACCGGCTCGTGGCGGCCGTCGAGCACCCGGCGGTCGACGTCCTCGGCCACCCGACGGGCCGGATGCTGAACCAGCGGCCGGGCCACGACGTCGACGTCGAGCGGCTGGCCGCGGCGGCCGCCGACCACGACACCGCCCTGGAGGTCAACGCGAACCCCCGGCGGCTGGACCTCTCGGGAGCGCACGTCAAGCTGGCCATCGAGGCTGGCGCGACCATCGCGATCAACACCGACGCCCACCGCCCCGAGTCCTACGAGCACATTCGCTACGGTGTCCACACCGCTCGCCGCGGGTGGGCCGAACCCGACGACGTGCTCAACTGCCGGGACGCTGACGGGCTCCGTGCGTTCCTGGGGATCTGATGGCTCCCGGTCGTCGCCGGCTGCGGTCGCGGCCGCAGCCACGGTCGCAGCCGCGGCTGCAGCCGCCACCGACGCTCGGAGTCGCTCGACCGCCACCACGGGGGCTGGGGAGCAACCCGCCACCGCGAGGGGTCGGGGTCGATCGGCACTCGCCGACGGCGACCGCGGGACGCGTCCCTGCTGCTCGACTCGCCACGGGTGGCCAATGACGACGGATCGGTCGGAAGAGCGTTCCGGCGCCGGTGCTCGCATCCACCCCGACGCCGACCGGCTCCTGCTGGACGTCATGCTCGGGAAGCTGGCGGTCTACCTGCGGGCCAGCGGGTACGACGCCGCCTACGCCGGCGACCGTGGCATCGAGGCCGACGGTCGCCTCCTGGAACTGGCGGACGCGGAGGGGAGGGTCCTGCTCACGCGGGACGTCCGGCTGGCCGATCGCGCCGACGAGTCGATCCTGCTGACGGAGCGCGACGTCGGCGAGCAGCTCGCCGAGCTCCGCGACGGTGGCGCGGCGCTCGGCCTCGCCGACCCGCCCACCCGCTGTGGGCGGTGCAACGGCCGACTGGACGCCGTCGACCCCGCGGAGGAGACGCCGGCGTACGCCCCCGAGCCGGAGGAGACCGACTGCTGGCGCTGTCGGCGGTGCGGGCAGGTGTTCTGGAAGGGGAGTCACTGGGACCGGATGCGGGAGCAGCTCTCCGGCCGACAGGGCGGAGACGCCTGACTCGTAGGGACGGCTGTTATTTCGTACCGGTATCGCGAATCAGGGGGCGGTGTCAGGTCTCGAAACACCCTGATCGACGACCCGGCCGAAACGGGTCACAGCAGGCCCTATCAGTGGTTCGGCGTCCACTGCTCGCAGGCCTCCATGTCGTCCATGGCCTCGCTGTGGAGACCGCAGTAGGGAACCAGGCCGTCGTCGGTGCGGGCGTAGCGGAAGTGGGCACAGTTGCCGCAGTAGGTGTCGCCGACGGTCGGCGACGGCTCGTCGAGGAACTCGGCGTCGTCCGACCCGGGCGTCGAGAACGTGTCGTCGGAGGCCGCCGCGCCGCCGTCGGTGACGCCGGCTGTCGAGCCCGAGGAGAGACCCCCGGAGCTCCCACGGCTGGTCGTTCCTCGCGATCGACCGCCCCGCGTGAAGCTCGATCCACCCGAGGTGCCCGAACTCCTCGAGGGACCCGAACTGCTCGAGGGACCCGAACTCCTCGAGGTGCTCGAAGGACTCGACGAGGTCGAGGACGGGGAGGCCGTCGTCGTCGACGATCGGGCACCCGTGGCGGACGCGGAAGGGGACCGGCCGGCTCCACCCGTGGCGGTCGTGCCGCGGTTGGTCTGGGTCTCGACCTCGCCGTCGGGGGTCCCCCCGAGCAGGCCGATGCCGCCGAGGGCGCCCCGGAGGTTGTCGTTGGAGACCTCGACGACGCGGGTCTCGCCTCCCTTGGTGATCTCCAGGGTGACCGTCCCGCCGGGGTCGTTGCGGGCCTTGAAGCTCGCCACGGAGGCGAAGAGACACCAGCTCGTGACGATGGCGCCGGCGAAGTAGACCGCCGCGACCACGAGCGTCATCGACGTCTCGCCGGAGCCGCCCACCCAGTCGACCGGGTAGGCCGACCGGAAGAGCGCCACGCCGAGGAGGCAGACGCCGGCGCCGACGGCCGCGCCGACCCGGACGAGCCGCTCGGCCCTCGGCAGGACGGTCATCGTGCCGATCAGCAGCGCCGGGAGGCCGATCCCGCCCAGGATCCCCGCGAGCTCGCGGGCCTCGAACGTCCCGAGGCCGAACAGCTGGTACAGCTCGGTGGCGGCGATCACGATCCCGACCACGAGCAGGACGGCACCGACGCCGAACAGCACGAGGCCGGCGTACAGCCGACGGAGGCCGGCCCCGTTGCCCCCCTCGTAGACCTCCGTGAGGCTAGTCATAGCGGCGGGTTCTGCCTCGACGCACAAAACAGTACGTCAGACGCCCGCAAGACGTACTTAGCCGTTTCGACGGCGCGTTGGGCCCAGATCCGGCCCATGGAGGTCGCGATCTCCCTCGTCGCGGCGAACGGGGTTGCTCTCGTCGCGGGACTCGAATGGCGTCCGTGGAGCCTCGACGCGTCCCTGCTGACTGGGATGGCCCCGGAGGGTCCGGACTCCCCAGTGTGTATTTACTCCGCGGCCCGTAACGTCGACCAGGGAGATGTATCGCCGGGAGCTGCTCTGCGTCGCCGCCGGGGTCGCGGTCGCCGGCTGCAACGCCGCGCCGGACGACGAGACGCCGGACCCGACCGACGACGACGAGCGCGTCCAGCTCGTCCATCACGTGCTCGTCCGTGACAACGTCGGGACAGAGGAGGAGACGGTGGCCGTCTCCGGCACCCTCGAGCGGCTCGACGAGGACGACGATATCAGCTACGTGGAGCTGCGGGTCCGGTTCCTCGACGAGGAGGGGGAGGCCCTGGACACAACCACGGAGCGGGTCGAGGAGCTCGACCCCGAGCGGGACCTGTGGGAGTTCGAGGTGGTGGCACCGTTCGTCGGCGAGCAGGCGGCCGCCGTCCAGGACTACGAGATCGAGGTCGGTACGGTGTTGTGAGCCGTGCCCGACGCTCCCGCCACACCGGCCCGGCCCACACCCCCGGCGACGACCCCCACGGAGATGGCGGCGACGACCCCCACGGGTACCCCGACGGAGATGCCGGCGAAGACCCCCACGGAGATGGCGACGGAGATTCCCGCAGAGATCGCGACGAAACCCCCGTCCGCCCCCGTGAGACCCACCCGCACGTGGGGAACGGGAGGTCGTGCTCGCAGCTGGGGCAAGCTGTGGCGTCGCCGATGGAGCGCCGGCAGCCGTCCCACTGGGTCCCGAGCGTTCACGCTCACCGTCGTCGCGATCGAACGCCGGTACGGGAGTGAGGATCCCTGACGCCCGACGACCACCCCGCTGGCGAGGGGGAGGACAACCCGTCCGGGGAGGCGGTCGGGGGGGCCACCGACCACGGCGTCCCGCTCCCCGGCGACGAGTCGTTCTCGGGCGTCTCCGGGGTCGATCACGATACCACCCAGCCACCCGACGAGGAACGGCTCTCGGGGACGGCCGAGTTCGCCCGCCAGGGGTCGATCGCCTTCGGCGGCAACCTCATCAAGAAGGTCCTGGGCTTCGGCATCATCGCGCTGATCACCCGCTTCGTCAGCCCGGGGGTCTACGGGCTGTTCGTCCTCGCGACGTCGCTCATCCTCTTCCTCCAGACGTTCGCCACCCTCGGGCTGCCCAAGGCGGTCGATTACTTCGTCCCGCAGTACCGCGCCCAGGACCGCTACGACGAGGCACGGGGGCTCGTCATCCAGGTCGTCGTGGTGGCCCTCGGCGCGTCGTTGCTCACCGCTGCCGCGCTGGCGTTCGCGGCCGCCCCGCTGGCGCGCTGGTTCGGCGAGCCCTCCCTCGAGATCGCGCTGTACCTGCTCCTGGTCGCGCTGCCGCTCCTGGCGATCTACAGCGTCCTCCTGGCGGCGTTCAACGCCATCAAGCAGCTCCAGTACCGCGTGTACACCCGCGACCTCGTCCGGCCGATCGTCCGCTTCCTCACGACGCTCCTGCTCCTGGTCGGCGGGTTCGGCCTGCTGGCCGTCCTCGGCGGCTACCTCGTCGGTCTGGTCGCCGCGGTCATCATCGGGACGCTGCTGTTCGTCCGCAACGCGAAGGGCATCGTCGGCGCGTCGACCACGTTCGTCCCGATGCGGCCGTTGCTCGCGTACGCGACGCCGCTGGCGATCGCCGGGGTGGTCCACGTCCTCCTCGGGCAGATCGACTACTTCGTGATCGGCTTCTTCGCCACGACCGAGGGCGTGGGCATCTACCGCGTCGGCTACATGATCGCCGGCAACCTCCTCATCGTCTTCACGGCCGTCGCCCCGATATTCAAGCCGCTCGTCGCGGAGGCCCGCCACGACGACGCCGCCGTCCTCGAGCACTACCGGAACGCCACCCGGTGGGTCTGCGGGCTGACGCTGCCGATGGCCATCGTCGTCGCGCTGGGGGCGGAGGCCTACCTGTCGGTCATCTTCACCCCGCAGTACGCCGAGGCCACCCTCGCGGTGGGCATCCTGGCGGTCGGCTTCCTCGTGAACGTCTCCTTCGGCGGCCCCGACGGCACGCTGCTGCAGGGCCTCGGGTACTCGCGACTGGTGTTCCTCAACACGGCGCTGCTCCTGATCGGCAACGCGGTCGGGAGCATCCTCCTGGTCCCGATCCTCGGAATCACCGGCGCCGCGATCGGCTCGGCGGCGGCGCTCGTCCTCGTCGCCGTCGCCTCCGCCGGCGAGGTCTACTACCTCCGGGGGATCCACCCGCTGACGACGGACCTCGGCCGGGTCCTGCTGGCCGCCGTCCCGCCGTTCATCGTGGGGTTCGTCTTCGTCACCCTGGTACCGAGCCACATCGCCATCGCGCTGTTCCTCCCCCTCCTCGTCGCAGCGACCTACGTGGGCTCGGTGCTGGCGCTGGACGGGCTCGTCGAGGCGGACGTGGAGCTGGCCGCCCAGTTCGGTCCCACCGCACGCACGATGGTCGAGGACATCGTCGTGGAGGCGGACTGACCGCGACGGGAATCGGATAAGCGGGTCGACTCGACAGCGGACACCGGGGACCGCAGGTGACGGATGCCCGCCCCACGCGGTCTCGGCCGGAGAGAACGAGATCGCCGCGTGGCGAACGGGCGGTTCTCGCCTTCTCAAGACGGGACATGTATTCTAGATGTATTCATATTAATTCGACTCGTAACGATGATTCACCCAGTAAATAGTCATTAACCAAGTGAACGAAGGGAGCAGGCAACGGTAGGTGGACGAACCATGGGCATCATCGAGCACGCAATCCAGTTCGCGTCGGGGCACACCCAGCGGCCCTACGAGTGTCGAAGCTGCCGCACCTCCTTCGAGGTGGAGTACCACGTCTGCCCGGAGTGCAGCGGCTTCTCGGTCGAGCGGCCGGTGTAGCAGGATAGACGCCGCGCCAGTCCGACCGTCTGGCGCAACGCCAGTCCGGTGGTTCGATAGTCCAGCAGTCAGACCGTCCGGCAGACCGGCCGTTCGGAGGTCCCGGCGAGGGCGTGCCTAGTAGCTCTTCGCGAAGTAGGCCGTCTCGACGGCCTCCTCACCGCAGACCCCGCAGGTGTCGTGGACGGGCGCCTCGTCCTCGTCGAGGGGGAGCATGACGATCTCGGCGGCGATCTCCTCCTTGATCGCGTCGTCGCAGGCCTCGTCGCCGCACCAGCCGGTCTCGACGTAGCCGCCGTGGCGGCCGAGCGTCCCGAGGATCTCGTTGCGGCCGTGGGCCTCGCGGACGTTCTCCTCGAGGGTGGCCTCGGCGGCGGCGTACAGCTTCGCGTACACCGCGTCGAGCGCGTCGCCCACGGCCTCCACGATGCCGTCGCGGTCGACCACCTCACTCTCGCCGTCGGGGCGGTGGACGAGTGTCGCCTCCCCGTCGTCGACCTCGTTGGGGCCGATCTCGATCCGGAGTGGCACCCCCTTGAGCTCCCACTCGTTGAACTTGAAGCCGGGGTTGCGCTCGTCGCGGTCGTCCAGCTCGACGCGGAAGGCGTCGTCGAGCTCCGCGGCGAGGTCGGCGGCGTACTCCTTGACCGCCTCCTCGCTGTCGGCCTGCCAGATGGGGACCACGACCACCTGCTCGGGCGCGAGCGCGGGCGGGATCACGAGCCCCTGGTCGTCGGAGTGGGTCATGATGAGCGCGCCGAGCGCCCGCCACGACAGCCCCCAGGAGGTGGTGTGGGCCAGGTGGTCGTCCTCGTCCTCGTCGGTGTAGGTGATGTCGAACGCCTCCGCGAACGACGTGCCGAGGTAGTGGGAGGTGCCGGCCTGGACGGACTTGCCGTCGGGCATCAGCGCCTCGATGGTCGTCGTCGTGTCGGCGCCGGGGAACTTGTCGTGGTCGGGCTTGCGGCCGATCGTCCCGGGGATGGCCATGACCTCCTCGTAGAGCCGCTGGTACTGCCGGAGGCGGGTCATCGTCTCGTCCCAGGCGTCCTCGCGCGTCGCGTGGGCGGTGTGGCCCTCCTGCCAGAGGAACTCCTTGGTCCGGAAGAACGGCTTGGTCTCGGTGGCCTCCCACCGGACGACCGAGCACCACTGGTTGACCCGCATCGGGAGGTCGCGGTAGCTCCGGACCCACTTGGCGATGAACGGGGTGATGATCGACTCGGAGGTGGGCCGGACGGCGAGCCGCTCGTCGAGCTCGTCGTGGCCGCCGTGGGTCACCCACGCGACCTCGGGGTCGAACCCCTCGACGATGTCCTTCTCGCGTTCGAGGTACGACTCGGGGATGAACAGCGGGAAGTAGGCGTTCTGGACGCCGGTCTCCTTGAACCAGCCGTCGAGGTGTCCCTGGAGCCGCTCCCACAGCGCGTACCCGCGGGGCCGGGTGATGATGAAGCCGCCCATCGGGGCGTAGTCCGCGAGGCGGGCCTTCTGGACGACCTCCGCGTACCACTCGCCGGGATTGTGCTCCTTCGACTCGGTGATGCCGAGCTCCTGTTCGCCGCTCATACAGTACCGGACCCGCAGGCCGGTATTAAACCCGGCGTCTCCGCCGTGACTGTCGCTCGAACTCCCTCCGCGCGCTGGTGTGGAGGCGCACCGTATCCACTGCTCCGGTGGACGGACGAGACGCTCCGGTGGACGGACGAGACCGGATACGACGAAGTCAGGCGAACGTCCCGACCCGAGCCACCGCTCGACGGGCGGGGTTCACGAACGAAGCGGGAGCGGCCCGGGTCGCGCCGGTTCCCGGCGACCGGCGCTGGTGGTGGCCAGTGTCCCTGGCCATCGTTGTGGGGACCGGGTGGCGGGCGTCCGGATCCACGTTCTGCCGTCGCGACGAGAAAAGCGTCGGTCGGGCATCCGTAGGTAGTGCGTCACCACGTATAAACTCTCGGCGTCGTCCGTTACCGCCTGTCACGGAGGGCGGGGAACTCCTCGCGGATCCGCTCGACGCGGGTCGGATCGCAGTCGGCGATGACCAGGTCCGGGTCGTCGTCGGTCGTGGCACGCGGGGTCCCCCAGGGATCACAGACGGTCGAGCGGCCGACCAGGGCCGCATCGTCGAACGTCGCCGAGCCGTTGACGGCGCAGACGTACATCAGGTTCTCCACCGCGCGGGCCCGCGGCAGGAGCTTCCAGTGTTCGACCCTGGGGTAGGGCCAGGCGCTCGGGACGAGGGTGAGCGTGGTCCCGACGTCGACGAGCCGCCGGTACAGCTGGGGGAACCGGAGGTCGTAGCAGGTCGTGACGCCCACCGTGTGGCCGTGGAGGTCCGCGGTCTCGAGCCGCGTCCCGGGGACGAGCAGGTCGGCCTCCGCGGAGTCGTAGCCGAAGAGGTGGTGCTTGCGGTAGACGAGCCGGCGCTCGCCGTCGGCGTCGAAGAGCACGGCGGTGTTGGCGAGGCCGCCCTGGGCAGGCACGTCCTCGCCCGCCGCCCCGGAGGCGTCGAGGTCCTCGATGATGGTCCCCGCGAGGACGGCCACGTCGTTGTCGACCGCCGCCTCCCGGAGCCGCCGGTGGGTCGGCCCGCCCAGCGGCTCGGCGTTCCGGGCGTAGGCGTCGAAGGCGAAGTAGCCGACGTTGAACACCTCCGGGAGGGCCACGAGGTCCGCCCCGTCGGCCGCCGCCCCCTCGACGGCCGCGACCGCCCGGTCGACGTTCTCCTCGACGGCCGCCGCCTCGATCGCCAGCTGGGCGAGTGCGACCTTCATCGTCGTGACCACGACCGGGAGCCCTTAAAACAGGACGGATCGGACCGGCCGGTCGGCGTCCTCCTGGCCGGCCGCCGCCGCAGGGGCACCGCTGGAGGGCACCGATCGCTCGACCGGATCGACCGTCGCACGTCCCAACCGCCACGACGGTCGACGTCCGTCCGGTTGGACCCCGCCGGAAGGACCCCAGCATCGGAGGACCCCCTCCGCAAGATCCCCGGCGGCAAGATCCTTATCCGCAAGATCCGCGGCCGGAATGATCCTCTCCCGGCTTGATCCTCTCCCGGCATGATCTCCACCAGGGGAAGATCCCACCCGCTCAGCGGCTCGCCGCGGAGTCGGCGGTGACGCGCCAGGTCGTCGAGCGCGCCCGGGACCACTTCTCGATGTCGACCTCCTCGGACTGTTCGGCGAGCCGCGGGAGGCGAGCGCCGACCTGTTTCGCGGTGAGCCCGATGGCGTCGGCGACGTGCTTGGCGCGGAAGTACCGGCTGCCGTCGTCGGCGCGCTCCCGCAGGTAGGCGAGGATGCGCTCGTCCTCCTCGCTCAGTTCGCTCATACGCCCGGCTTGGTGGGCAAACGGCTTAAGGGCGTCCCTTGCGTCGACGCGCCGATAGGCGTGAGGTCAGGCGTGCCGCCGGCCGTAGACGTGGTAGGCGACCACGGCGAGCGTCCCGAAGAGGGTGGCCACGGCGAACGACCAGCCCGCCGCTGCCTGGTCGCCGGTGAAGCCGAAGACGGCCAGGCCGATCGCGCCGAGGATGGCCACCACGACGAAGAGCAGCGGGAAGCCCACGCGCTTGTCCGTCGCGTCTGCTGTCTCCATGCCCGGCCGTACGGCAGCCCGGACATAAATCCCGCCGGTCGTCGCCGAGGGATAGTGACCCAGACAGTCGACGACTGTATCGGATGGTACAGAAAGCCCTCTGCCGG